>NZ_JAPDBM010000002.1:0-132771 GCF_027705265.1 Aeromonas sp. QDB11
TTTATCTTATTTAATTTTTATGGTGATGCGATGCAACCAAGGCTCGCCATTCGCCTGGCCGTCACCCTCACTGAGGGGACGAGCATGGGCCGAGCGCATGATCAGTGCAAACAGCACTGCTTGAACTTCTTGCCGCTGCCACAGGGGCAGGGGTCATTGCGCCCGACCTTGGCAGGGGCCTTGGCCGGTTTCACCGATGGCACCGCGACAGGCCCGCTGTTTGGCCCCCTGTTTGGCCCCCGTTGTGCGAGAAAATAGGCGTGCAATTTCAACGCGGCAGGGCCCACTTCGGCCACGCTCTGTTGATGTTCCGGTAGCGACAGGCTGGCAAGCAGTGGCAATTGGTCATCGCTGCCATGCAGGCGGATCACCTCAAGCCAGGTATCCAGCTCCTCTGGCAAGGCTGGCCAGTTCCCCAGCGCCATGCCACGCAGATAGCCAAAGCACCACTCCTCGGCGTTGCAGATCTCTTGTTCTTCGAAAAGATTGACCATCAACACAGGGATAAAGTGCTCGGGCTGATAACAGAGGGTATGGGCCAGAATATTCATATGGCCCATGATAAGGTCCAGCGCCCGTTTCATCTCCCGCTCGGATGACCACTCGGGGGGCATGCCGCCCCAGAGCACCGGCCACCACTGGCTGGGTGATACCAGCTCGGGGCCGGAGAGCACGGCGGTCAGAAAGCCGTCGAGGGCCGACAGACTCAGCATCGAGTCGTCATTGCCATACTCCATCAACCGCTGCTCCAGCCACTCAACGTCGGCCTCGGTCATGGGGTGAAGGGTCACTTTTTTCATGCGGCCACTTCCACCTTGACCCGGCGCTTGCCGGTTAGCAGTTGCTGCATCAAGGCTTTTTTCTCCTGCTTTAGGGCATCGAGTTTCTGTTGCAGGGCGGTAATTTCTTTATCGGCTATGGAGAGAACGTTGGCAATTTTCTGCTGTTCTTCACGAGAAGGCAGCGGTATCACAATATCTCGAACCTGTACCAAACTGATTTGTGGATATGCTTGTCCTGTTGTAATACGTTCAAAGTAGTTTCTATACTTGATATCTCGCAAACAGTGGTAAATAAAATCAGTATTTACCTGTTGAGCATTCAACGTGATTTTTGCTATGTGTTGGTTAATATTGGCCTCACAAATATGGTCTGGCAGCTTACAAACCCGGCCTACATTTCCCGTAATTGTGATTAAGAGATCGCCAGTAAATACTTTTGAGCGTTTCATAGCTTCATGAGCCTCATCACAGATAAAAGCGAGGCCTGACTCTTTAAAACCATCTTCTCCAACACATTCACTACGAAGAAAAGGTATGCCTGTATCTTGCCAATCAAAACCGTAGGTAGTAGGGGTTGCCCCTTTGGTGATGAATGAGGAAACCTCTTCCATGGCGATCTCCCCCCAATCACATGGAAGGGTCGCATATGGAGTTTTTGATACTCGAGGCTTTATCCCATTGTTATCCAGCAGGCGTTTTTTGCCGGTGAGCAGTTGCTGCATCAGCGCCTTTTTCTGCTGCTGGCTATTGGCCAGCAGTTGCTCGGTGGTGCTGATCGCCTTATCCCAAGTGGAGAGAATTTTGGCGATTTTCTTTTGTTCTGGGAGTGGTGGAACAGGTAACTTAATTCCTTTTATGATGCCAACAGTCAATTGAGGCTGCGCAGATCCAAAGGATGCAGCATCGATCTGCTTTGCAACAATGGACGATCGACATAGAGCATAAAGAAATCTTGCTGAAAGTTCCGATTGGGAGGAGTCAATCACTACCATGCCTGAGTTAATGCGCATCACATCATATGGAACCGAGTCATCAAAATACGCAAATTGACCAACACTACCTCTGGTGGTAAGTACGATATTGCCTCGTTCAACCCGACCTTTCCTAAGTTTTTGGTCTTTATCCTTATTGATGAACTGCAATTCATCGAACAGAAAGCCTGATTTAGTAACGTTTTTAGCACTCAAAAACAAACAATATCCAGCTTCCAAAAAGTCAGTGGATTTTGGGTATTCTTTACCCCTGTCTCCATCAATAACCTTTATCTTTGCATCATCAATAGTCGTAGAAAGCCATCCTTTAGGCACCATAACCGAGCTCCTCCAGATACTTGGCCATCTCGGTTTCCAGCTCGGCTAGTTGGGTTTTCAGTTGTTCGCGCTCGGCTCGCACCGCCAGCAGATCGATCTCGGCTTCCTCCTCGAAGGTATCCACATAGCGGGGGATATTGAGGTTGTAGTCGTTCTCCTTGATCTCTTTGAGCGAGGCAAGGTAGGCGTATTTATCGACATTGCCGCCGTTGCGATAGGTAGCGACAATCTTGGCGATATTGTCCGCGCTCAGCAGGTTCTGGTTTTTACCCGCCTTGAACTCACGGCTGGCGTCGATAAACAGCACATTGTCGTCCACCTTCTGCTTTTTAAAGATCAGAATGGCGGCGGGGATACCGGTGCCATAAAAGAGCTTCTCTGGCAGGCCGATCACCGCATCGAGCAGGTTCTCGTCGATCAGCTGCTGACGGATCTTGCCCTCGCTCGACCCCCGGAACAGCACGCCGTGGGGCACCACGACCCCCATGCGACCACTCTTGGGTTTGAGGGTCTCAATCATATGGAGGATAAAGGCGAAATCCCCCTTGGTTTTGGGCGGCAGCCCGCGCTTGAAGCGACCGAACTTATCGTTCCCCGCTTCCTCATAACCCCATTTATCCAGCGAAAAGGGTGGGTTGGCGGTCACGATATCAAAGCGCATCAGATCACCGTTTTTATCCAGCAACTTGGGGTTGCGGATGGTGTCGCCCCACTCAATCTTGTGGTTGTCTTCCCCGTGCAGGAACATGTTCATCTTGGCCAACGACCAGGTAGAGCCGATGGCCTCCTGCCCATAGAGGGCGTAGTGCTTCTCGCCATGGTTTGCCACCACCTTGCGGCCGCACTTCATCAACAGTGACCCCGAGCCACAGGCCGGATCGCAAATGGTGTCGCCCGGCATCGGCTCCAGCAGCTCGGCAATGAGATCGGAGACTTCGGGCGGGGTATAGAACTCACCCGCCTTCTGGCCGCCGCTGGCGGCGAAGTTTTTGATAAGGTACTCATAGGCGTTGCCGATCACATCCAGGGTGCCGACCCGACTCGGTTTGAGGTTGAGCTCATCCTTGGCAAAGTCTTCCATCAGATGGCGCAGTATGGTGTTCTTCTGTTTCTCTTCGCCGAGGCGGTCGGTATTGAAGCTGATGTCCTGAAACACGCTCTTGCCCGCGTCTTTGAGCTTGGTGCCATTGGCCTCTTCGATGGCGTGCAGCGCCTGATCGATCCGCTCGCCGTTGCCCGGCTCGTGACGACGCTCGAACAGGCTGTAGAAGCTGGCCTGTTTGGGCAGCACGAAACGCTCGTTTTTGAGCATCTCTTCAATGAGCTCCGGCTCATCGCCATATTCGGCCTTGTAGCCATCGTAGTGATCCTGCCAGACATCGGAGATGTATTTCAGGAACAGCATGGTGAGCACGAAGTCTTTATAGGTATCAGGGCTGACAGTGCCGCGAAAGGTATCACAGGCAGACCAGAGGGCCTTGTTGATATCGTCCTGGTTTATCGAGGTAGTCATAAGTCACAATTCCTTGGGTATTTCTTGGAAAAATGGGCTGCTCAGCAAAACTATTTCGGTTGCTGATCGGATTGTTCGAGCAGGCTGGCAGCGATGGCCTGCATCATCTGCTCGCCGTTGCGTTGCAGTTGTTGCGTCAGACGTCGCTCTTCACGCAGGATGTTGACCATCTTCATGATGGCTACTTGTCTCGCAAGAGATGGGATGCCGATGGGGGTCTCCGCCAACACCTGACGACGAATACTTTTGGCAGCGCTGCCTTCGGCGTGAAGCTCGAAGTAGCGCTGGCAAGGGGACTGATTGAGCTGCCAGGCCAGAAATTCGGGACTGAGCGCCTCGCTATGCAACCGCACCACATAGAAGTGAGGGGCGGCTACGGCGGGCAATGGTGCAAGCCCGGTATCAACCAGCACGGCATAGTTAGTGCTGCCACGGGCCGCCACCAAGATATCGCCGGTTTGCAGCCAGTCAGGCTCCTTCTTGCTGGTAGGCTCAGAACGAAGGCAGGCAGACCAGTCAACCCCCCCTTCTGGCGAGGCATCTCTCATCTGCACCACGGCCATGCTGCCGGAATCGATCTCCGGGATCTTGCCGCGATAGGGGTGCCCAGCACTGATGGTGGCAATATGGTTCAGCTTCACAAAAAATCTCTTCATCGTTAATGATGCAGTTACAGTGTGTCGCATCTGACGCTATTGAGTCAATATCAACGCCCATTATTTTTGCATCAATAGGAATGATGCTTTTATGTGTGCCATTGACAAGAGGCAGACCCTGACCTGCCTGAAAGATCCAACCGAGATCATTTTGTAATTTAATTACAGTTAATCACCGCAAAAAATAAAAAGGCCCTGCTGTTGCAGGGCCGTTGAGTTTCCAACTCAATTGTCGGTTTCCAACTTAATTGTCCGTGATCAACAACGCAGTGAATTGCCACAACCTATGTGGTTGACATTTAATTAATTTTCTATATAAAAGCACAATAAGTCTCATAGCAATTACCTGAGACAATTACATAGCTTTTATAGCTGCCGATAATTGCGTAAGTTATTGAAATTGAAGGTTATATTTGTGCTGCAACATGTGAGAATGAGGGTTCGAATCCCTCCCTCACCGCCAAATTGCAAAAACCGACCTGATGGTCGGTTTTTTGTTTTTAAGCGCCATCCTGATGTGGTGTTGGCAGGGCAGAGTGAAAACCCTCGCCCAGTCTGCACTGAGTCGCTTGCTCGGGATATAAAAGCGGCAATGCCGAATAGTTCTGTGGCTTGTCGGCGCGGATCTGACGTTCACCGGTACAGTGTACTGCCAGATTGAAAGCCCTGATGTTTCCATCAGGGCTTTTTGCTATCCGCGTTTTTCGCGGGCGCTGTGGGCAAGCCGATGGCGATGGGGGGCTGGCTCGGGTATAGTCCTGCGCCAATGGCGTTATCCTGTTTTGCTGACCCGTCGTGGCCCTGGTGGTAGCGAGGGGCAGGCCTGTGTAAGGAGTGTTATGAAGTTCAGTCCCCTGCTCGATGAGATGATGAAAGCCCTGCAGGTATTGCCGGGGGTGGGGCCCAAGTCTGCCCAGCGGATGGCCTTTACCTTGCTCGAGCGTGAGCGCAGCGGCGGTTTGCGTCTGGCCCAGCTGCTCTCTCGTGCCCTGACCGAGATTGGTCATTGCAGCCACTGCCGCACCTTTACCGAGAACGATCGCTGCGATATTTGCGCCAATCCCAAGCGGGAAGAGAATGGCCTGCTCTGTGTGGTGGAGAGCCCGGCGGACGTGGCCGCCATCGAGCAGACCGGCCAGTTCTCCGGTCGCTACTTCGTGCTGATGGGCCATCTGTCGCCGCTGGACGGCATCGGCCCAGAGGAGCTGGGGCTCGATATTCTCGAGCGCCGGTTGAAGGATGAGCACATCAGCGAGCTGATCCTCGCCACCAATCCCACCATCGAGGGGGATGCCACCGCCTGGTATATCGCCGACATGGCCCGCCATGCCGGGGTAGAGGTGAGCCGTATCGCCCACGGGGTGCCGGTAGGGGGCGAGCTGGAGCTGGTAGATGGCACCACGCTGTCCCACTCTCTGATGGGGCGCCAACGCTTGAAATAGCAAGGCGAGCCTGCCTGCTACCCCGCATAAACAGGGGGTGAGCTGGGCAATAAATAGCCGTTTGAGCGGATTTAAAGGGGCGAGTGAGCAGGATTGCACACTCGCCCCTTGATATTTGATTGGCCGTCCCCATCTAGGTTGGGCATATGTTCAACCCGATGTTTCTGAGGATTGGTCCATGACCCAAAGTGTTCATGCCGAAACCCACGGCTTTCAGACTGAAGTCAAACAACTGCTGAGCCTGATGGCTCACAGCCTCTACTCCAACAAAGAAGTATTCCTGCGCGAGCTGATCTCCAACGCATCCGATGCGGCGGACAAGCTGCGCTTCAAGGCGCTTTCCGATGCCTCTTTGTTCGAAAACGACGGCCAGTTGCGTGTGCGTCTGGTGGTGGACAAAGAGAAGCGTACCCTGACCATCTCCGATAACGGGATCGGTATGACCCGTGATCAGGTGATCGAGCACCTGGGTACCATTGCCAAGTCCGGCACCGCCGAATTTTTCAAGAACCTCTCCGGTGATCAGGGGCGCGATTCCCAGCTAATCGGTCAGTTCGGGGTCGGTTTCTACTCTGCCTTCATCGTGGCCGACAAGGTGACCGTGGTCTCCCGCGCTGCGGGTACCGAGCCGGGTCAGGGCGTGCAGTGGGAATCGGAAGGGGAAGGCTCCTTCACCGTGGCTGACGTGACCAAAGAGGGTCGCGGTACCGACGTCATCCTGCACCTGCGTGCCGAGGAAGAAGAGTTCCTCGACGACTGGCGTCTGCGCTCCGTGGTCAGCAAATACTCCGATCACATCAGCGTGCCTGTCGAGATGTTCAAAGAGGGCACGCCGGATCGGGAAGAGGATGGCGAAACCATCGTCGGCACTCCGGGCGAGTGGGGGCAGGTCAACCGCGCGACCGCACTGTGGACCCGCAACCCTAAAGATATCAAGGACGAGGAGTATCAGGAGTTCTACAAGCACGTCGCTCACGACTTCGAAGATCCGCTGCTGTGGGGTCACAACCGGGTGGAAGGGGCGCAGGAGTACACCAGCCTGCTCTACGTACCGGCCCGCGCACCGTTCGACCTCTACAACCGCGAGCAGAAGCACGGTCTGAAGCTCTACGTGCAGCGCGTCTTCATCATGGATGACGCCGAGCAGTTTATGCCGACCTACCTGCGTTTCGTCAAAGGGGTGCTGGACTCCAACGATCTGCCGCTCAACGTCAGTCGTGAAATCCTGCAGGACAACAAGGTGACCGCCTCCCTGCGCAAGGCGTGCTCCAAGCGCGTGCTGACCATGCTCTCCAAGCTGGCCAAGGATGATGCCGAGAAGTACGCCAAGTTCTGGAAAGAGTTCGGTAACGTGCTCAAAGAGGGCCCGGCCGAGGATTACGCCAACCGCGAAGAGATCGCCAAACTGCTGCGCTTTGCCAGCACCGCGGGCGAGGGCGAAGCCCAGACAGTCTCTCTCGAGGATTACGTTGGCCGCATGAAGGAAGGCCAGCAGAAGATCTACTACATCACTGCTGACTCCTATGCCGCTGCCAAGAACAGCCCGCACCTCGAGATCTTCCGCAAGAAGGGTGTCGAAGTGCTGCTGATGTGGGAGCGTGTCGATGAGTGGCTGATGAGCCACCTGACCGAGTTCGACGGCAAGCAGCTCATCTCCGTCACCCGTGGCGAACTGGATCTCGGCGATCTGGAAGACGAAGCCTCCAAGCAGGCCCAGGAAGAGGCCGAGAAGGCCAACGCCGGTCTGGTGGAGCGGGTCAAGAAGAGCCTCGGCGAAGCGGTGAAAGAGGTGCGCGTCACCCACCGTCTGACCGATTCACCCTCTTG
This sequence comes from Aeromonas sp. QDB11, assembly GCF_027705265.1. Taxonomy (NCBI): domain Bacteria; kingdom Pseudomonadati; phylum Pseudomonadota; class Gammaproteobacteria; order Aeromonadales; family Aeromonadaceae; genus Aeromonas; species Aeromonas sp. QDB11. The sequence continues at coordinate 7,531 of NZ_JAPDBM010000002.1, forward strand.
CATCGTCACCGACGCTTACGGCATGAGCACCCAGATGATCAAGCTGATGCGCGCCGCCGGTCAGCCGGTACCGGAGCAGAAGTACATTCTGGAGCTGAACCCCGACCACGCGCTGGTGAAGAAACTCGACACCATCGAAGACGAGGCACTGTTCGGCGAGTGGGTCACCCTGCTGCACGAACAGGCCCAGCTGGCCGAACAGGGCGGGCTGAACGATCCGGCGAGCTTCGTCTCCCGCATCAACCGTCTGTTGCTGCAAGCCTAAGCCGCAACTCCGATAACAAAAAGCCCACTGCATGCAGTGGGCTTTTTTGATCCCGCCTTGTGAGCGCGGCGAAAACAGCGGCAAAAGGGTGGCGGCCAGAGTGCCTCTCTATTTGCGGTATTCGTTGTTGTAGTTCTGGATGAGGCGTCGGGTCACTTCATGCTGGGGGTCGGCAAACACCTTGAGGGTCTTGCCGCGCTCTACCACCCGACCTTCGTGCATCACCAGCACCTCGTCGCTGATGTGGCTGACGATGCCCAGATCGTTGGCCACCAGCACATAGCTGAGCCCCATGGTCTCCTGCATCTCCAGCAGCAGGTTGATGATCTGCGAGCGCACCGAGATATCCAGAGTAGAGAGCGCCTCATCGGCCACCACGATCTTGGGGTTGAGGATCAGCGCCCGCGCCAGCGCAACCCGCTGCTGCTGACCGGAGGAGAGCATCTGCGGGTAGAAGAGGGCGTGATCCGGCAGCATCCCCACCATGCGCAGGGTCTGCACCACCTTCTCGCGGCGCTCCTCCTCGGTCATCTCGGTGTTGAGGCGCAGCGGGGTTTCCAGGATCTGGCCGACCCGGATCTTGCGGTTCAGCGAAGTATTGGGATCCTGAAAAATCATCCGCAGCAGTTTGCAGCGAGTCTGGTAATCGCCGTGCACCATCAGCTGGCCGTCGATGGCAATGTCGCCGCTGGTGGGTTCGATCATGCCAGCCAGAATGCGGGCGAGGGTACTCTTGCCGGAGCCCGCTTCGCCGACGATGGCGAGGGTCTGGCCCACGTCGAGATCGAACGAGAGGGGCTTGATCGCCTCCACCGCCTGACGACGGAACAGACCGGTGCGGTTCTGGTAGGTTTTGCTAAGGCCTCTGACCTGCAACAGGGATGGCTCGATCACAAGCGGGGCTCCTTCATGGGGGCATTAACGGTCATCATTTTTTCGGCTCCTCCATGTTCAGCGGGAAGTGACAGCTGAACTGATGGCCCTTGATCTTGTTCATCAGCGGGGTCTGCACGCACTGCTTCTGGGCGTAGGGGCAGCGTGGCCCCAGACGGCAGCCGATGGGCAGGTGTTGCAGCGGCGGGATGACGCCGGGCAGGGTTTCGAGGCGCGACTTGTGGCGCACCAGCTTGTCAAAGTCGGGGATCGATTTGAGCAGGGCATCGGTATAGGGGTGGTGTGGCGTCTCGAGGATCTGCTCCCGGGTGCCCACTTCCACCATCTGGCCGCAGTACATCACGTTGATGGTGTCGGTCAGGTTGGCGATCGCTGCGATGTCGTTACTGATGATCAGGATGGTGGTGTTGCCCAGCTTGTTCATCTTGTCCAGCAGTCGCAGGATCTGGGAGTGGGTGGTGGACTCCATGGCGCTGGTGGGCTCATCGGCCACCAGCAGGCGCGGCTTGTTGGCAATGGCCATGGCGATCATCACCTTCTGGCACATGCCATCCGACAGCTCGTGGGGATAGGCGCGCATCACCTTGCGGTGATCCTTGACGCCGACCCGGTGCAGCAGGGCGATGGCCTTCTTCTTGCGCCACTGGAAGCGCTGCCAGAATTGCCCCTCGAACGAATCGGTCGGGATCGCCTCTTCCAGCTGGGTGCCGATCTCCTCGGAGGGGTCGAGACAGCTGATGGGATCCTGAAAAATCATGGCGATCTCGCGACCCATGATGCGGCGGCGCTCCTTGGGGGCCATGGTCAGCAGATCCATGTCGTTGAAGCGCATCCGGTCGGCACGTACCGTCCAGTTATCCTTCTCGATACCGACGATCACCTTGGCCACCAGACTCTTGCCTGAGCCGGATTCACCCACCAGACCGCGGATCTCCCCCTCGGTCAGGGTCAGGCTCACCTTGTCCACCGCCTTGACCTTGCCTTGCGGGGTATCTATCTCGATGGTGAGATTGCGTATGTCGAGCAGAGGCATCAGTCATTTCCCTCTTTGAGTGCTTCACGAATGCCTTCACCGACCAGATTGGTGACCAGCACGCCGTCCAGGAATGAACAGCGGCCAAGGGTGAACATGTTTATCTTCGACAGAGCGCGCTGCATCAGTCGTTCCCCTCTTTGAGTGCTTCGCGAATGCCTTCACCAACTAAATTGGTCACCAGCACGCTAAACAGAATGGCGATGCCGGGCAGGGTGACGGTCCAGGGGGCGAGATAGATAAGGTCGCTCGAGTCGGCCAGCATGGTGCCCCATTCCGGTTGGGGAGACTGGGCGCCGAGGCCAAGAAACCCGACCGCCGAGATATCGAGAATGGCTGCCGACAAGGTGCGGGTGGTCTGGGCCACCAGGGTCTCGACAATGTTGGGCAAAATAGCCAGCCGCATGATCCTGAAGGGAGGGGAGCCATCGAGGCGGCTGGCGGTGATGTACTCCTTCTGCATTTCGGCATGCACCGCGTTGTAGGTGGCCCGGATAAAGGGCGGGATCAACGCGAGCGTAATGGCAATCAGGGTATTGCCAAAACCCGGCCCCATGATGGCGACCATGATGATGGCCATCAGCAGGGAGGGGATGGAGAGCAGGGTATCGAGCAGGTGGTGCAGCACGCTCGATTTGAGCCCCTTGCTCATGCCGCCGAGGATACCGATGGCGGAGCCCACCACCATGGCGATCACCACCACGACCAGTGCGTAACCGAAGGTGAGACGTGCCCCCACCACCAGCCGGGAGAGCATGTCGCGCCCCAGATCGTCGGTGCCGAGGAAGTAGTCGATATTGCCGGTCGCCGCCCAGGAGGGGGCCAGCAGCAGCTTGTCGGCATGCTGTTCATCGATGCCGTAGGGGACGACCAGCGGCCCTACCAGCGTGATGAGCAGCAACAGCAAAAAGCACCAGAGCCCGGCCATGGCCAGCGGATTGCGGCTGTAGGAGGCCCACGTCTGCTCAAGGGGCGAGAGGATCTTGAGCTCGGGATAGATGTTCGATTTATCTTGCATAGGATACCTGGCTCTTGGTCACGCCATGAGCGCGTTCAATCTTGTTTGGCATACAACTCTTTGCGCCGTGCCGGATAGATAAGGGTGGTCAGCAACTCGGTGCTGACGCTGGTCAGGATCACGAAACTGGCGACCACCAGGGTGGCACCACGAATGGCGGCGTAATCCTGCAGGGCGATGCTGCTGATGAGCCAGCGGCCGATCCCGTGCCACTCGAACACCACCTCGGTGATCATGGCGGAGGTGAGCACGCTGCCCAGTTGCAGACCCAGCAGCGGTAGTACCGGCGGCAGAGCGTTCTTGAGACCATGGCGCCAGACGATCTGCGCCTTGGAAAGCCCCCGGCTCGCCGCCGCCTTGATGTAGTTCTGCTTCATCACGTCGATGAGGGAGCTGCGCACATGGCGGATCACCTCGGTGGTGGGCACCACCGCCAGCACCAGTGACGGGAGGATCAGGTGGCGCAGGGCATCGTGCAGCGCCGCTTGCCGCCAGGGCTCGTGGCTGAGCAGCACATCGATCACCGCGATCCCCGTGATGGGGGGCACGTCGTAGAGCAGGCTGATCTGACCCGATGCCGGTAACCAGCCAAGGTCTAGCGAAAAGAGCATCACCACCAGCAGCGCCAGCCAGAACACCGGCACCGCATAGCCGATAAGACCGGCGGTCATGATGGAGAGATCCAGCGTCTTGCCCTGTGACAGGGCCGCCAGGGTACCGAGAGGAATGCCTACCAGCAGCGAGATGGCGAAAGCCGCCAGACAGAGGATCAGGGTCGCCGGGAAGTAGTGGCGGATCTCGTCCAGCACCGGCAGCCCGGAGACGCTGGAGAGCCCCAGGTCGCCTGCGAAAATGCGGCGCAGGAAGTCGGGATAACCGCTCCAGAAGCTGATCTGATGGCCGATCAGCCGATAGTCCAGCAGGTAGGCGACAAAGGTTAGCGCCAGCAGGGTGATGAGCAGCAGGTTGATGCGGCGCAAGGTGTATAGAAGCATGCTTACTCCCTGTGAGCCTGGTTGAAGGAGGTGCCGCCAAAGGGCATCAGCGTCAGCCCCTCGATGTCGCTGCGGCTGACCTGGGTACGCAAGGCGTGCGCCAGCGGGATCAGCGGCAGCTGTTCGTTGAGCAGGGTCTGGGCATAGTAGTAGTTGCGCAGCCGGAATGAGAGCTGGGGCGTGGTGACCGCATCATCCAGCAGCTGGTCGAAGGCCGGGCTGCACCAGCGGCTGTAGTTGTTGCCCCGCTCCACCGCCGAGCAGCTCAGCAGCTGGCGGAAGAAGTTGTCCGGGTCGGCGTTGTCGGCAATCCAGCCGGAGAGCAGGCTGTCGTACTGCCCCTTGGTGAGACGGCCTTCGATCACCGGCCACTCCCGTTGCACGATCTTGAGCTTGATCCCGACTTTGGCCAGATCACTGCGGATCAGCTGGGCGGTCTTGACCGCATCCGGGTTGTAGGGGCGGGCGTCCGGTTGTACCAGCACCTGCATCTCGAACCCTTTCTCCAGTCCCGCCTCCTTGAGCAGCTGGCGCGCCCGTTTCAGGTCGGGCTTGCGCTCGGGCAGGCTGGGGTTGTAACCCCATGAGAGGGGGGGCAGCAGGCTGTTGGCGGGCAGACCGGTATCGAAATAGACCGCCTGCAACAGGTTGTCGATATTGATGGCGCTGGCAATGGCCTGCCGCACCTTGACGTTGTTGAACGGCGGCTTGCGGGTATTGAGGGCCAAAAAGGCCACGTTCATCCCCGACTGGACCGAGAGGCTCAGCGCCGGATTTTGCTTGATCACCGAGAGCTGGCTGGCGGAAGGGGTGCTCATCACGTCGCACTCGCCGGTCAGCAGCTTGGCCAGCCGTTTGGCGGATTTGGGGGTGATGTCGTAGACCAGCTGTTCAATCTTGGCATCGCCGCCCCAGTAGCCGGGATGGCGCAGATAGCGGATGAACTCGTTGTGGCGATACTCCTTGAAGCTGAACGGCCCGGTGCCGATGGGGCGGCTATCCAGCAGGGCTGGCGTGCCCGCCTGCAACATCTGCTCGGCGTATTCGGCGGAGAGGATCACCGCATAGTCGCTGGCCAGGGTGGCGAGGAAGGAGGCGTTCGGCTGGTTCAGCTCGAACACCACCGTCTGCGGCCCCTTCTTGCTCACCCGCTTGATCAGCAGATCTTGCCCCAGGCTGTAGAAGTAGGGGTAATCGCCGCCGGAGACATTGTGGTAGGGGTGCTGCTCGTCCAGCTGGCGGGCATAGGTGAAGACCACGTCATCGGCATTGAAAGTGCGGGTGGGCTTGAACCAGGGGGTATGGTGAAACGTCACCCCCTTGCGCAGGGTCAGGGTATAGGTGAGGCCATCCTCGCTGACATGCCAGTTGGTGGCGAGTGCCGGCTCCAGCGCCAGGGTGTTGGGGTTCACCTCCAACAGGCGGTCGTAGAGCGGACGGGCACTGGCATCAAGTGTCACCCCGGAGTTGGAAACATGGGGATTGAAGGAGAGGGGGGAGCCCTCAGCACAATAGATGAGTCCGGTTTTGGAGGCCTCGGGTTGCTTCTGGCAGCCGGTGACCAGCACCAGCAGACCCAGCAGCAAGGGTGTGAGCATTCTCATTGTTGAACCATGTTCTTATAGGGGCTTTGTACGCACGTTTTGATACAAATGTGCCAGCGCGAGGGCTGGCGTGTTGCTGGAGTCGGCATCAACCGCGCTCCTTCACTCTTGTTCTGCATCGTTATCGCCATCCAGCAGCTGATATTTGCGTAGCATGCCACGGAACTGGTGATAGCTTAAGGCCAGCAGTTGAGCGGCTTTGCGCTGATTATACTGGGATTGCTGCATCGCTTGCTTGAGTAAATTAATCTCGTACTCCGCCACCGCCTGCTTGAGATCGAGCGGCAGGGTGAGGGGGGATGCAGATTGTACCTCGCTTCGGGCCTCTTGCGCAGGTTGCGAGGCCTGTGGTCGCCAGGGGGAATCAAACGGGTTGATCACCAGGGTCGAGAGCGGCAACTGGGGATTGCCCTGACGATAGATGCTGCGCTCCACCACGTTTTTCAGCTCCCGCACGTTGCCAGGCCAGTGGTAATCGAGCAGCAACTGGGTTGCCTTGCGCGAGAAACCGGCAAACAGCGGATAGCCCAGCTCCCGGGTCATGCTGTGGGCGAAGTGCTCCGCCAGCATCAGGATATCTTCCCGCCGCTCCCGCAAAGGGGGGAGGGTGATCACATCAAATGCGAGCCGGTCGAGCAGATCGTGGCGAAACTGCCCCTTGTCGGCCAGCGCAGGGAGATCTTCGTTGGTGGCGCAAACCAGCCGCACATCCACCCTGAGGGGCTTGGCCCCGCCCACCCGCTCAAATTCGCCATACTCGATGACCCGCAGCAGCTTCTCCTGCACCCGGGCGCTGGTGGTGGCCAGCTCGTCGAGGAACAGGGTGCCGCCATCGGCCCGCTCGAAGCGGCCCTGATGGCGCTTGGCCGCGCCGGTAAAGGAGCCCGCCTCGTGTCCGAACAGCTCGGTCTCCAGCAGGCTCTCGCTCAGGGTGGCGCAGTTGATGGTGACAAAGCTTTGATCCCAGCGCGCCGAGAGATAATGTAGGCGGTGGGCGATCAGCTCCTTGCCCGTCCCCCGCTCACCGATGATCAGCACGGGTTTGCGCAGCGGGGCGAGCCGTGAGGCCTGCTCAATGATCTCGAGAAATGCGTTGGATTCCCCCAGCAGGCTTTCCGTGGCCGTGGTCATAGTGATCCCTGTCAGTTGTAAAAGCTGGTCAATCTTACCAAAAGTTGGTGATTTTAATCATCACTTGCGCGAGGCATCTTGCAATCCGGCTATTCTGCCCCATATAAATCAACAAGTTAAATTTTGTTCCAGATTGGCACACAAGTTGCCATTGTCAATGGAGAAACAACGCCATGCCAATAACAGGAGTGCAATCATGAGTATTTTTTCCCGTCTGGCCGACATCATCAATTCCAACCTGACGGCCCTGCTCGACAAGGCAGAAGATCCCCAGAAGATGGTGCGCCTGATCATCCAGGAGATGGAGGACGAACTGGTCAAGGAGCGCTCCAATCTGGCCCGCTTCCTCGCCAGCCAGAAAGAGATTGGCCGTCAGGTCGCCCGTCATCAGGAGCGGGTCGACGAGTGGCAGGCCAAGGCCGAGCTGGCCCTGACCAAGGGTCGTGAAGATCTGGCCCGCGCCGCCCTGATCGAGAAGAAAAAGCAGACCGAGTTGTCAGAGACCCTCTATCGCGAGCAGCAAGCGGTCGATAGCGGCATCGAGAAGCTGGGTGAAGAGATCCGCCAGCTCGAAGCCAAGCTGGAAGATGCCCGCGCCCGTCAAAAGGCGATGGCCATTCGCACCGAAGCGGCCAGCAGCCGTCTCAATGTGCAGAGCCAGGTAGCCCGTGGCGAGAGCCAGGCGGTGGTGAGCAAGTTCGAGCGGATGGAGCGTCGTATCGACGAAATGGAAGCGCGCGCCGATCTGGGTCAGTCCGACAAGGCGCTGGCGCAGCAGTTTGCCGAGCTGGAAGTGGACGATCAGATAAGCAAAGAGCTGGAAGCGATGCGCCAGAAGCTGGGCCAGGGCGACAGCAAGAGCGAAGGTAAACAGGGGGAGTAACAGATGGAAGATCTGCTGGGCGTATTGATGGTTCCCATGGTGGTCTTCATGGTGGTGGTGGCCCCCATCTGGCTGGTGCTGCACTATCGTGCCAAGGGGCGGATTGGCGCCGGTCTTGCCGATAGCGAGCGCGAACAACTGCAAGGGCTGCTGGCTCGCACCGAGAAGATGCAGGAGCGAGTAGGCGCGCTGGAATCGATTCTGGATGCGGAAGTACCCGGTTGGAGGAACAAGGTATGAGCAGCGTCAGTCGTGAAGGGCGTAACCTCTATCGGGATCCCCAGCGCGGCAAGATAGCCGGGATCTGTGCCGGTTTGGCAGAGTACTTCGGGGTGGAGACCTGGATCGTGCGGCTGTTGGCCATCAGTGGCCTTATCTTCGCCGGTTTTATCACCTTCACCGCCTATATTGCCGCCTGGTTCTTGCTCGACAAAAAGCCGGTCACCCTCTATTCGCAAGAGGATGCCGATTTTGCCGAGGTGCGGATGAAGGCGCGCAGCTGGCAGGCAGGTGTCACCCCTCATCAGGCGCTGGGCCGTATCGCGCAGGAACTTGACGCGCTGGAGCCCAGAGTGCAGCGGATCGAGAAGCTGGTGACCTCCAGGGAGTTCACCCTGCAGCGGGAATTTCGCAAGCTGTAGTGCTTGCTGAAGCACCAATGTCGATGGTGGCGCCTTTTGTGATGCGCCACCATCGACACCAACTATCCAGACGTGGATAACCGGTCGACTATCGCACGGCCAAACACGCCGGATGCAATCACCAAGGGAGAACGGATCAAGCCTTGATACTCAATAAACTGGAACAGAAGTTGACTCGCCTGCAACACAAGGCGAACGACGTGGTGAACCGGGTGCGGGATCGCCATATCCGGCTGGCGGTGACCGGCCTCTCTCGCAGCGGCAAGACCGCCTTTATCACGGCGCTGGTCAACCAGCTGGAACACGCGGCCATCGATGGCCGTTTGCCGTTGTGGGATGCCCTGCGTCAGGGGCGCATCCTCGGTGCCCGCCGGGTGCCGCAGATCAATGCCCATATTCCCACCTTTGCCTACGAACGTGGCCTCGACTCCCTGTTTGGCGATCCACCGGCCTGGCCCGAGCCTACCCGCGGCGTGGCCGAGGTGCGCCTCGAAATTCGCTATCGCACCCGTCATCCCCTGCGCAAGCATCTGGGGGAGATCTCCACCCTTTACGTGGATCTGGTGGACTACCCTGGAGAGTGGTTGCTCGACTTGCCGCTGCTGGAGATGAGCTACGAGCAGTGGAGCGAACAGGTGCGCGAGCAACTTCGTCGCCCCGAGCTGCAAGCGCTCGCCGCCAGCTGGCTGACCCCCGGATGGCAGGCCGATCAGCGCTTCGAAGAGCGGCCGGTGGCGGAGCTGGCCGAGCGCTACACCGCCTACCTGCACGCCTGCAAACAAGAGCTGGGATTGCACCTGATCCAGCCCGGCCGCTTCGTCTTGCCGGGGGAGTATGCCGGTGCCCCCATGCTGCAATTTGTCCCCTGGGTGTGGGAGATGCCTGCCAGCGAACCCGCCGATGGCACCCTCTACGCCACCCTCAAGCAGCGCTTCGAGCAGTACAAACAGCATCTGGTGCAGGGCTTTTATCAGCAGCACTTTGCCGGCTTTGATCGCCAGATCGTGCTGGTGGACTGCCTGCAGCCCCTCAACGCTGGCGCGGCCAGCTTTGGCGACATGCAGCAGGCCATCGCCCGCATCATGGAGAGCTTTGCCTACGGCAAAAGCAACTGGTGGCGACGACTCTTCTCGCCCCGTATCGACAAATTGCTGTTTGTGGCGAGCAAGGCCGATCACGTCACCCCCGAGCAGCATGCGCCCATGGTCTCCCTGCTCCAGCATCTGGTGCGCAGCGGCCGCGGTCAGGCCCGTTTCGAGGGGATCACCACCGAGTGTCTGGCGCTCGCCGCCATCAAGGCGACCGAGGTGGGCAAGGGGGTGGCCAATGGCCGCGAGTTCCCCGCCATCCGTGGCACCAGCCTGAGCGGTGAATCGCTGCTGCTGTTCCCGGGGGAGGTGCCACTCCATATTCCCCCTGCGCAGTGGTGGAACAGTCAGGGCTTTGATTTTCAGGCGTTTCGCCCCATGCCCATGAGCGCCCATCAGGCGCTGCCCCATATCCGGCTCGATGCGGCGCTGGAGTTTCTGCTCGGGGATCACCTCGAATAACGGTGTGCGGCTCGGGGTTGTTTCCTGCGCTGCACACAGGAGACTGTTTTCAGGAGAACAAGGCGATGAACGATCAGATAAAAGAGCGGCCACCGTTGCAGGGCAAGGTGATCCTTGAGCCTGCCTTGACGGTGGCCAGTGACGAGCGCCCGCCCGCACCGGCCCAGCGACTGGAGGAGGCGAGTTTCGAGCGCCTCGATGAGCTGGACGAGTTCACCGAGGTGGAGAGCGCCCTCGTCAGCAAACCGCGTCGCCGCCACCGGCTACTGGCGTGGGGGCTGGGGGCGGTCGGTTTACTCTCCTTGGGCCAATATGGCGCCTTTCTTTACGATCAATTTCTCACCACCCCGCTCTGGGGCAGCGCCTGGCTGGCGGCCTCGGCGCTGGTGGTGGCGGGCACCGCCAGCGTGGTGGGGCGCGAGTGGCTGCGGCTGCGTACCCTCAAGCGGCGTCAGGATGTGCGCTCGCGGGCAGAAGATCTGCTGGCCCATCAGGGAGTCGGGCAGGGGCAGGCCTTTTGTGAAGGGCTGGCGGTCAAAAGTGGCGACAAGGGGTGCGAGGGGTATCAAACCTGGCTGGCCCAGCTCGACGAGAGCCACAGCGATCGGGAGGTGCTCACCCTCTACAGTCAGCTGGTGCTGAGCGAGCGCGACAAGCTGGCACAGGCGCGGGTCGCCAAATGGTCGGGGGAGGCCGCGGTGCTGGTGGCGCTGAGCCCGCTCGCCACCGTCGATATGATGCTGATGCTGTGGCGTAACCTGCGGATGATCGAGGATATCGCCGATGTCTACGCCATCGAGCTTGGCTACTGGAGCCGCATTCGTCTGATCCGTCAGGTGTTTCGCAACATGCTCTACGCAGGTGCCACCGAGCTGGTGACCGAGGTGGGGATGGACTTGCTGGGGGCCGAGCTCACCGCCAAGCTCTCCGCCCGCGCCGCACAGGGGGTGGGAGCTGGGCTGCTCACCGCCCGCCTTGGCCTGCGCACCATCGAAGCGTGCCGCCCGCTGCCCTGGTGTGCGGACGAGAAGCCGAAACTCGGTGAGCTGCGCAAGCGGCTGATCGGCCAGCTGGCGGGGTATCTCAACAAATCCTGATAGCCCTATCTGCACCTTGCTGCTATGACCCATGCCCCTGTTGTGTTCGCCAAGCCGCAGGGGCATGGTTTTAATCGGCAGATCATTGAGTTGCCAGCATTGTGCCGACTTTGGCGAGGCGCCCGTTTACGGTTAAGCTGGCAGTCAATCGTATCAATCACACCAATCGTACTAATCGGCAAGGATGCCCGATGAACTTTACCTTTCGCCAGATCCGTTATTTCGTGGCCGTGGCCGACAGCTTTTCAGTGAGTCGCGCCGCCGCCGAGTTGCATATCTCCCAGTCGGCGGTCACCAGCGCCATTCGCGAGCTGGAGACCGAGCTGGGCGCCCCGCTATTCGAGCGCAATCCGCGCGGCGTCACCCTCACCACCCAGGGCCACCAGTTTTTGCTCCACGCCCGCCGCATTCTCGGCGCCATGACCGAGGCGAGCCACTCCCTCAAAGCGGTGGCCCAGCAGGATCAGGGGCGACTCACTATCGGCGTGACTACCCTGGTGGCGGGTTACTACCTGTCGGAGGCGCTCGGCCGCTTTCGCCGCGCCTTTCCGGCGGTACAGATCGAGGTGAAGGAGGATGAACAGCCTTTTCTGGAGCATCAGATCGTCAACGGCGAGGTGGATGTGGGGATCCTGATGACCAACCGTACCATCCGCCAAGAGGCGTTTGATACCGAGTTGCTGACCCGCTCGCCGCTGCGGCTCTGGCTGGCCGCCAACCACCCGCTCTGTGCCGAGTCGACCCTCTCCCTGATGGCACTGGGGGAGGAGCCGATGATCTCGCTGACTGCCGATCAGCTCGATCAGATCATCGGGGGTGGCCTGCGCCGCTACGGCATCTCTCCCCGTATCGTGCTGCGCACCGCGTCGGTGGAGGCGGTGCGCAGTCTGGTCGCCAGCCAGCTCGGGGTTGCCCTGCTGCCCGATTTTGCCTATCGCCCATGGTCGCTGGAGCAGGAGCGGGTCGAGGCGCGCCCCATCAAGGAGCCCATTCCCGCCATCGATATCGGGCTGGTGTGGCGCCGTGGTTCTCGGCTGGATTGGACGGCGCGGGAATTTATCGATATTGCGCGGGATCAGAGCCGGTTGCGGGCCCGTCAGGCGCTTCCTCGCTAGCCATCTTTCACGGAGTTGCCACCAAAAATCAGATTCATCTGCACTCGATATCTATTTAGCTGATACCTGAGCCACCAAAAATTGAAATATTCATCGTATTGCCACTCCCCTAAGCTCATTGCTGGTTAACAGGATGTTAACGTCTACGGCGGCGTTCCCTCACCTGATGCAAGTCAACACAATGCAAGGAGTGCATGATGAAATTGACCCCTCTGATGCTGGCTCTTGTTCCGGCGCTGCTGGCAGGCCAGACCCAGGCTGCCCCGACCGAGCTCGGCAAGGGTGAAGGCCAGCTCAATATCGTGGCCTGGGCTGGCTACGTCGAACGTGGCGAGACCGACAAGAACTACGACTGGGTGACCGGCTTCGAAAAAGAGACCGGCTGCAAGGTGAGCGTCAAGACGGCGGCCACCTCGGACGAGATGGTGGCGTTGATGAACGAGGGGGGCTTCGACCTGGTGACCGCCTCCGGCGATGCCAGCCTGCGCCTGATTGCCGGTGGCAAGGTGCAGCCGCTTAATCTGGCGCTCATTCCGAGTTACAGCAAGATTGATCCCCGGCTGCAAAATGCCCCCTGGCACACGGTGGATGGCAAGCACTACGGCGTGCCCTACCAGTGGGGTGGTAATATCCTGATGTACAACACCAAGGTGTTCCCCAAGGCACCGGATTCCTGGAACGTGGTGTTCGAGGAGCAGACCCTGGCGGATGGCAAGTCCAACAAGGGGCGGGTACAGGCCTTTGACGGCCCGATCCATATTGCAGACGCGGCTCTCTATCTGATGACCCATCAGCCCGCCCTTGGTATCAAAGACCCTTACGAGCTGAACGAGGATCAGTACAAGGCCTCTCTCGATCTGCTGCGCAAGCAGCGCCAGCTGGTGGGACGCTACTGGCATGATGCTTTCGTTCAAATCGATGATTTCAAGAATGAAGGGGTGGTTGCCTCTGGCTCCTGGCCGTTCCAGGCCAATACCCTGATTGCCGACAAGCAGCCCATTGCCACCACTGTGCCTAAAGAGGGGGTCACCGGTTGGGCCGATACCAGCATGGTGCACAGCGATGCCAAGAACCTCACCTGTGCTTACAAGTGGCTGGAGCACTCCCTGAACAACAAGTTGCAGGGGGATCTCGCCTCCTGGTTTGGCTCGGTGCCTGTGGTGCCTGCCGCCTGCGAGGGCAATGCCCTGCTTGGCCCGACCGGGTGCAAAACCAACGGTATCGACAACTTCGATCGGGTTCGTTTCTGGCGCACTCCGGTCTCCCAGTGCAAGAGCCAGGGAACCTGTGTGCCCTATTACCGCTGGGTTTCCGACTATATCGCCATTCTGGGTGGTCGCTAAGGCGGGGTGAGTAGGGTGGCAGCCACGGCTGCTACCTTGATCACGGCAGAGGAGCTAGCCTCCTCTGCACAACCGTCGAGACCGGATAATCAAGCGGGCCGGACAGGAGTCCGGCCCATCCCTGCACAGACAAGGACGCCCCATGAACGCCGTACAATTTGACCGGGTCAGCCGCCACTATGGCGAGGTGAAGGCGGTCGATGACATCTCTTTCCAGATCCCCTCCGGGGAATTTTTTACCTTGCTGGGGCCGAGCGGTTCCGGCAAGACCACCTGCCTGCGGATGATTGCGGGCTTCGAGTATCCGAGCGACGGGGAGATCCGCCTGTTTGGTGAACCCTGCTCCACCGTGCCGCCCTATGATCGCAACCTCAACACGGTGTTTCAGGACTATGCCCTGTTTCCCAACATGGATGTGCGCGACAACATCGGCTATGGCCTGATGCTCAAGGGGGTCGCCAAGGCACAGCGCTACCGCAAGGTGGACGAGATGCTGGAGCTGGTGCGATTGCCCGGGGTCGGCAAGCGCCGCCCGAGCCAGCTCTCCGGCGGCCAGCGCCAGCGTATCGCCATCGCCCGGGCCCTCATCAACCAGCCGCGCATCCTGCTGCTGGATGAGCCGCTGGGGGCCCTCGATCTCAAGCTGCGCGAGCAGATGCAGCTTGAGCTCAAGGCGCTGCAACGTCAGCTTGGCATCACCTTTATCTTCGTCACCCACGATCAGCAAGAGGCGCTCTCCATGAGCGACCGGATCTGCATCTTCAGTCAGGGCAAGATTGAGCAGATCGCCGCGCCCGATACCATCTACGACGCCCCGGCGACGCCGTTTGTGGCTCGCTTCGTCGGCACCGTCAATCTGTTCGAAGGAGAGCAGGCCAGACGGCTGTGCGGCGACGGCAGCCAGATGATGGTGCGCCCGGAGCGGATCCGGCTCAGTGAGGCGGGCACGCCGGGCTGGTCGGGGGAGATCCGTGAAGTGGAGTATCTGGGCCCCTTCGTCCGTTATCGAGTCAGCCTCGGGGAGCAGATCGAGATCATCGTCAACCATCCCAATGAGGGGCAGGCCCGCCTGAGCCGTGGTACCCAGGTCAGCCTCAGCTGGCCGGAGCAGGCCATCCATCGCCTGAGCGCCACTCATCAAGGGGCGCAGCCATGAGTGCCCCTCACAGTGCGAGTCTTGCCATGAACCATCAGCCCGACCCTGCCCGTTTCAGGCCGCTACGGCGCCTCTCGACCCTGCTCTATGGCCGACCCGGCCTGCTGCTGGCGATCCTGCTGGGGCCGCCGCTGCTGTGGCTCGGCATCATCTATGTCGGCTCCTTGCTGATGCTGCTCTCCAACTCCCTGTTCGGGCTGGACGAGTTCAGCGGTCAGGTGCGCCATGAGCTGGGGCTGCAAAACTTCGTTGCCCTGTTGCGACCTGAGAATCTGGATGTGATCGGCCGCACCGTCGGCATGTCGCTGCTGGTGACCTTGGCCTGCGCCCTGCTCGGTTTTCCGGTTGCTTACTACATGGCACGTTACACCAGTGGCAAGACCCGGGCGCTGTTCTATGTGGGGATCATGCTGCCGCTCTGGTCCAGCTATCTGGTGCGGGTCTATGCCTGGAAGCTTATTTTGGCCAAGGAGGGGGTGGTGAGCTGGCTGGCCGACAGCATGGGGCTGGAGTGGCTGCTGGATGCCATCCTCTCCCTGCCAGTCATCGGGGGGCCGTCGCTCTCCTTCTCGCGGCTCGGCACCTTTATCGTGTTCGTCTATGTCTGGCTGCCCTTCATGATCCTGCCCATTCAGGCGGCGGTGGAGCGTATTCCGCGATCCCTCTTGGAGGCGAGTAGCGATCTGGGGGCGACACCCGCCCAGACTTTTCGCAATCTGATCCTGCCGCTGGCGTTGCCCGGTGTGGTGGCGGGATCCATTTTCACCTTCTCGCTGACCCTCGGTGATTACATCATCCCCGGCATTATCGGCAACTCGACCATGTATATCGGTCAGGTGGTCTACATGCAGCAGGGAACGGCGGGCAATCTGCCCTTCGCCGCCGCCTTCTCGCTGGTGCCGATCCTTATCATCGCCATCTATCTGGCGATTGCAAAACGACTGGGGGCTTTTGATGCGCTTTGACCCTATCGCTTTGAACCGGCAGCAAGGAGGCCGTCATGTCAGCTAGCTCTGTGATCAGTCAGGGAGAGCGCCCTACGGGCCTGCTCAAGTACGCCGCCATCGGCGGGCTCTTGTTCCTGCACTTTCCCATTCTGTTTATCTTCCTCTACGCCTTCACCAGCGAGAGCAAGAGTTACCAGTTTCCGCCCCCCGGGCTCACCCTCAAATGGTTCGAGGTGACCCTCAATCGTCCCGATGTGTGGCGTGCCATCCAGTTGTCGCTGGAGGTAGCGGGGCTGGCGACACTGGCGGCCATGATCCTCGGCACGTTGGCGGCAGGGGCCATTGCCCGCAGCCGCTTCTTCGGTCAGGAGGTGGTGTCGCTCTTGCTGGTGCTGCCCATCGCGCTGCCTGGCATCGTCACCGGTATCGCGCTGCGCTCGGCCTACGGCTTGATGGAGATCCCGTTCAGCTTCTGGACCATCGTTATCGGCCACGCCACCTTCTGTGTGGTGGTGGTCTACAACAATGCGCTGGCCCGTTTTCGCCGCACCAACCAGAGCCTCATCGAGGCGTCGATGGATCTCGGGGCCGACGGCTTCCAGACCCTGCGCTACGTGATCCTGCCCAATCTGGCTACGGCGCTGCTGGCGGGGGGCATGCTGGCCTTTGCCCTGAGTTTTGACGAAGTGATCGTTACTACCTTCACGGCGGGCCAGCAGACCACGTTGCCCATCTGGATGTATCAGGAGCTGATCCGCCCCCGAGACAGGCCGGTCACCAACGTGGTGGCCCTCATCATAGTGGCTTTCACCACTATCCCCATTTTGCTTGCCTACTACCTCACTCGCGACACCCACGATGTCGCAGGCAGTGGCAAATGATGACTCAACGCGTGCGCAAGGATGCAACCATGAAACTCTCTACCCAACTCTTGATTGATGGCCAGTTTGTGACCGGCGAGGGTCAGGCCGAACCCATTCTCAACCCGGCCAACGGCGAGCAGATCGCCGCCGTGCCGGAAGCTTCGTTCGAACAGGTGAACCGGGCGGTGAACGGTGCCCAGCGCGCCTTCGCCCAGTGGAGCCGCACCACCCCGGCCCAGCGCAGCAACCTGCTGCTGCGTCTGGCGGATCTCGTCGAGCGCCACGCAGAGGAGTTCGCGGCGCTGGAATCCCTCAACTGCGGCAAACCCTATCTGGCGGTACTCAATGACGAGTTGCCTGCGGTGGTGGACTGCTTCCGCTTCTTTGCCGGGGCGGCCCGTTGCCTGCAAGGGCCGCTGGCGGGGGAGTATATCGAGGGGCACACCAGCATGATCCGCCGCGATCCCATCGGGGTGGTGGGCAGTATCGCCCCCTGGAACTACCCGCTGATGATGGCTGCCTGGAAGATGGCGCCGGTGCTGGCGGCGGGCAATACGGTGGTGCTCAAACCTTCCGAGCAGACCCCGCTCACCGCCTTGCGTCTTGCCGAGCTGGCCAGCGAGATCTTCCCGCGCGGCGTTATCAACGTCATCTGCGGCCGGGGTGAAAGCGTGGGGGCGCCGCTGGTGGAGCACCCGCTGGTGCGGATGGTGTCGCTCACCGGCGATATCGCCACCGGCCAGAAGATCCTGCAAAGTGCTGCCCGTACCATGAAGCGCACCCACCTTGAACTGGGGGGCAAGGCGCCGGTGATCATCTTCGACGATGCGGATCTGGAGGCGGTGGTGGCGGGTATTCGCACCTTCGGTTTCTACAATGCAGGGCAAGATTGCACCGCTGCCTGCCGTATCTATGCCCAGGGCAAAATCTACGACAAGTTCGTCGCGGCCATGACCGAGGCGGTGGCCTCCATCAAGGTGGGCAGCCAGTACGAGGAGGGGGTCGAGATGGGGCCGCTCATCTCGGACAGGCAGCGCAACCGGGTCGCCAGCTTTGTCGAGCGGGCCCAGAGCAGCGGTCATGTGGAGGTGACGGCGGGGGGCAAGATCCGCCCCGGCAACGGCTTCTTCTTTGAGCCGACCCTGATTGTCGGGGCCCGTCAGGAGGATGAGATCGTGCGGCGCGAGGTGTTTGGCCCCGTGGTGTCGGTGACCCGTTTCAGCGACGCCGAGCAGGTGGTGCAGTGGGCCAACGACTCGGACTATGGTCTCGCCTCGTCGGTCTGGACCCGGGATTTGAGCCTCGCCAGCAAGGTGGCCAGCCACCTGCAGTACGGCTGCACCTGGATCAACACCCACTTCATGCTCACCTCCGAGATGCCCCACGGCGGTATGAAGATGTCGGGCTACGGCAAGGATCTCTCCCTCTATGCGCTGGAGGATTACACGGTGCCGCGTCATATCATGGTCAAGCTGTAGTGGGGATTGGTTAACGGATTGTCACAATTTATTTACAACTGTTTCAGGCAGCCGACTCATGGGTCGGCTGCTTTTTTTGTTGCCATTTCGTTACAGTGAAACCGTGATGAAACGGCAAGGCGCCTTGATGTGGCGCCAGAGGATGGAACCGCTATGGCAACCTTTTACACCGCCCACCAGCCGGATGCTGACGGGGTGATCCACTACAGTAACGAGGAGCATGGCACCTGGCAGATCCTGATCGAACGTCAGTTCGCCGCTCTCGATGGCAAGGGGTGTGACGAGTATCTGGCCGGTCTCGACAGACTGGGGCTGCCCCGTGATCGCATCCCCCAGCTGGCCGAGATCAACGCCGTCTTGCAGCCTGCGACCGGCTGGTTGGTGGCGGCGGTGCCTGCGCTTATCTCGTTCGATCGCTTCTTTGCCCTGCTGGCCAACCGCCAGTTTCCGGTAGCGACCTTTATCCGGCGGCGGGACGAGCTCGACTACCTGCAGGAGCCCGATATTTTTCACGAGATCTTCGGCCACTGCGCCATGTTGACCAATCCGGCCTTTGCCCACTTCACCCACCTCTACGGTCAATTGGGGCAGCAGGCGAGCAAGGAGCAGCGGGTCTCTCTGGCACGGCTCTACTGGTTCACCGTGGAGTTTGGCCTGCTGGCGACACCTGACGGGCTGCGTATCTATGGCGGCGGTATTCTCTCCTCCATCGGCGAGACTGCTTATGCCCTCTCCGGCCAGCCGCTGCTGCAATCTTTCGATCTGCTGACCGTGCTGCGCACCCCGTATCGCATCGACATCATGCAGCCCACCTATTTTGTGCTACCGAGTCTCGATCATCTCTATCGGCTGACCGGGGAGCAGATCATGGCAGCTCTGACTGAGGCCAGTCGGCTTGGCCTCTATCCGCCGCACTTTGAGGTTGCCAGCGGCAAGCAGGCGAGCTGACCACAGGCAAATAACCCTATTTCATATTCATTAATTTTTCATTAATTCAAGCAGGAGTAACCCATGTCCGAACTGGCCAGCCAGCAATGTGAAGCGTGCCGTGCCGATGCCCCCAAGGTGAGCGATGAGGAGCTGCGCGAGCTGATGCAGCTTATCCCCGACTGGCAGCCGCTGGTGGTGGAGGGGGCGCTGCAACTGCGGCGGGAATTTACTTTTCGCAACTTCAAGGAGGCGCTGGCGTTTACCAACCGTCTGGGCGAACTGGCGGAGGCGGAGTTTCACCATCCGGCCATCCTGACCGAGTGGGGTAAGGTGACCGTCAGCTGGTGGACACACAAGATCGGCGGATTACACCGCAACGACTTCATTATGGCAGCGCGCACGGATCAATTAATCAGCTGACGATGTGCGCAAACCGTGACTCGTGCTGGTTTGGGCCTGCCTGCGAAAGCGGGGCGGGCCCGCATTTTTATGGGCTGGCGCTCGCACTGGGGGGATCGAGACTGTATTATCCGCTCATTCATAGAGTTAGCTAGGAAGTGTGTCCCGAATGCGTCTTGAAGTCAGCTGTGAAGACCGCCTGGGCCTGACCCGGGAACTGCTCGACCGCCTGGTGGAGCACAATATCGATCTGCGCGGCATCGAAATCGATACCTCAGGCATCATCTATCTCAACTTTCCCGAGCTGGAGTTCAGTGATTTTCAGCATCTGATGCCGGAGATCCGTCGCATTCCCGGCGTCTACGACGTCAAGACCATCCCCTACATGCCCTCCGAGCGTGAGCATCACGAAATCGAGGCGCTGCTCAAGGCGCTGCCGGATCTGGTTTTCTCTCTCGACAGCAAGGGCAAGGTGACCCAGGCCAACCAGTCGGCCCTCACCACCCTCGGCTTGCCGGTGGAGGAGGTGCGCGGCGTGGCGCTCGGTTCGCTGGTCAAGGGTTTCTCCTTCACCCGCTGGCTGGAGGCGAGCGAGATCAAGCCGCAGACCTGCAAGCTCAGTTTCAATGGCGAAGAGTATCTGGCAGATCTGATGCCGCTGTTCGTGGCAGAAGCCCGCGGCAAGCAGGCGCTGGCCGGGGCCGTGGTGGTGCTCAAATCTGCCCGTCGGGTCGGCCTGCACTTCAGCGCGCTTCATGCGGTGGAAGTGGGGGGCTTCGAGCATCTGCAGGCCGAGAGTCCCAAGATGAAAGAGGTGCTGTCGCAAGCGCGCAAACTGGCGATGCAGGACGCGCCGCTGCTGATTGTCGGCGAGACCGGCACCGGCAAGGAGCTGTTGGCCCGCGCCTGTCACGGTGCCAGCCTGCGCTCCAGTCACCCCTTTATGGCCCTCAACTGCGCCGCCATGCCCGATAACGTGGCCGAGAGTGAGCTGTTTGGTTATGCCCCCGGCGCCTTTGGCAATAACACCGAAGGCAAGCGCGGCGTGCTGGAGCTGGCCAGCGGCGGCACCCTGATGCTGGACGAGATCGGCGACATGTCTCCCCATCTGCAAACCAAGTTTTTGCGGGTGTTGCAGGATGGAGTATTCCGCCGGGTCGGTGACGAGCAGGAGGTGAAGGTCAACGTGCGTTTCATCTGCACCACCCAGAAGCAGTTGCTGGATCTGGTGCATGAGGGAACCTTCCGTGAGGATCTTTACTACCGCCTCAACGTACTGAGTCTGGCGCTACCCCCCCTGCGCGAGCGCAAGGCGGACATCATGGTGCTGGCCCAGCAGTTTGTCTCCCGCTTTGCCAGCGAATTGCAGCGGCCCCGTCCGCGCTTTACCCGCAACATGGCCGACTACCTGACCGCTTACCGCTGGCCGGGCAACGTGCGCCAACTGCGCAACTGTCTCTACCGCGCCATGACCCTGCTGGAAGGGGATGAGCTGGGGCCGGAGCAGATCGATCTGCCGGTGGCGGCCGACACCGCGCCGCTCATCGACGAGTGGTTCGAAGGGGATCTGGACGATGCGGTGAAGCGCTTCGAGAGCCAGCTGCTGGCCCGGCTCTATCCTGCCTTCCCGTCAACGCGCCAGCTGGCCAAGCGCCTGGGCGTGTCGCACACCGCCATCGCCAACAAGCTGCGGGAATATGGTATCAGCAAGAAGTGAGCTCGCGCTTGATGCCTGCCATCACAGAGCCCGTCACCAGACGGGCTCTTGCGTTTATTGACACTGCGCCCGAAAACGAGGGCAGGGGAGAGTTGTCAGAGCAGCATAAGCCACCTTACTATCAGAGTTCATTTACCCGAACCGCAGTGCCACTGCTGCGGTGTTGTCAAGGCGGCCAGTACCCGATCATGCTGTTACTCGTTTTCCCCCGTCCCCTTGCTCGTCTGGCGCTCCTGTTGGTGGCGTTCGGGCTGCTGCTGCCCCGCGCACTGGCGGAAACGGCGGCGGAGAGCCGGTCGATGGCCGTCAGAGAGCTGGTGCTCGATATTCTGAGCTACACCCGCTGGCCCACCGAACCTGCGGTGCTGCGCATGTGCGTGGCGGCGCCGACCGAATATGCTGGCGCCCTCTTTACCATCGATCGTCAGGCCAATGGCCGCGCCGTTCAGGTCAATCGTTACGAGGCGAGCGACCCCGCCATCAGCGACAACTGCGATGTACTCTATCTTGGCGTGCTCGATGAACCGACCCGGCTTGCGCTATTTGCCCGCCTGCAGGGCCACCCTGTGCTCAGCATCAGCGAATACAACCACGACTGCTCCACCAGCTCGGTGTTCTGTCTGCAGGCCTCGCCACAGAGCGAGCGGGTGCGCTTTAACGTCAACCTCGATGCCCTGGCGCTCAGTGGCGTGCGAGTGCATCCCGCCGTACTCAAGCTGGCCCATGCCGACAAGGGGGTCCCATGAGACGACAGGTGAGCGCGGCTCCCCGCCGTCTGACCCTGCGTCAGAGCCTGGGACGAACCCATCTGGTGGCTGCCATCACAGCCGTCAGTGTGGCGGGACTCTTCTTTACGCTGGTTGCCCTGCTGGTGGTGCGCTTTTACGCCGCCCACAATCTGGAACTGGTCGCCCGCGCCATCAGCTACAGCGCCGAGGCGGCGGTGGTGTTCCACGATGAGGAGGCGGCGAGCGAGGCGCTCGGCGGGATTGTCGCCCACGAGGAGGTCGCCGAGGCTCGCATCGTCCTTACCGATGGGAAACCGCTCGCCAGCTGGGTGCGCCCCAGAAGCAATCCGCTGGTGACGCTCGAAGACTATCTGGCCCAACTGCTGATGCCGGGGCCGGTCAAGACGCCCATGCTGCGGGGCGGCGAGCAGATCGCCACCATCGAGTTGCGCGGTCATGGCGAGTACCTGCTGCTGTTTTTACTCTCGGCACTGCTGGCGATGGTGGTCTGTCTGGTAGTGAGCGCCCTGGTGGCACTCTATGTGGCTGGCCGGATGCAGGTCTCCATCACCTCGCCGCTGCGCAAACTGGCACGGGTTGCCCACTCGGTACGCCGGCAACGCACCCTAGGGATGCGGGCGCCACCGGCCGATATCGTTGAGCTCAACGAGCTGGGGGATGACTTCAACTCCCTGCTGGATGAATTGCAAGCCTGGCAGGCTCAGCAAGCCCGCGAGAATGCGAGCTTGCTCCATCAGGCGACCCACGATGCCCTCACCGGTCTGCCCAATCGCGCCCTGTTTGAAGCGCGACTCGCGCAGGCTATCTCCCTCGGCGAGCAGGAGGGGTTTGCGCTGCTCTATCTCGACTGCGATCGCTTCAAGCAGATCAACGATACCTTCGGCCACAATGGTGGCGACGATGTGCTGATCGCGCTCTCGAGACGGATACAGCATCAGTTGCGTCCGGACGATCTGGTGTTTCGCCTCGGTGGTGACGAGTTTGCGGTGCTGGTTGGCCCGCTCCAGCGACAGCATGAGGTGGAAGAGGTGATAGGCCGCATCCAGCAGGCGATGAGCGAGCCGGTGGCGCTGCGTGATGGCCGTCAGCTGGTGGCCGGGGTGAGCATCGGCTTTGCCATCTATCAGGCGGGCATGAGTGCCAGCGCCTTGTGTGAGCAGGCCGATGCGGCCATGTATCAGACCAAACGGGGGCGTCACAGAGAGCCGGACACGCTGGCTCAACAGGCATGAACAACATAGAAAAAGAGAGGAGCAAACCATGAAGATCACCCACCTGTTGAAAGTCACCCTGCTGGGGTTGATGTTGTCGCTGCTGGCCGGTTGCCAGAGCGCGCCCAAGGGGTTGACCGCGGAGCAGATTGCCGTGCTCAAGGAGCAGGGCTTTTATCTGACCGATGAGGGGTGGACGCTGGATCTGGCCAACCGGGTGCTGTTTGCCAACAACGTGGGGGCGCTCAATCCCCAGACTCGCCAATCCGTGGAAAAGCTGGGCAAGACCCTGCTGGGTGTTGGGCTGGACAAGGCGCGGGTGGATGGTCACACCGACAATACCGGCGAGAGCAGCTACAACCAGCAGCTCTCCCTGAAGCGGGCCCAGTCGGTGGCCGATGTGCTGGTCTCGGTCGGTATGAAACCTGCCAATCTGGAGATCCATGGCCGTGGCGAGACCATGCCGCTGGCGGATAACAAGACCAGAGAGGGGCGGGCCGCCAACCGCCGGGTCGCCATCGTCATCAGCGATCAATAACCCCTTCTCAACGTTTGTCATCCATAAAAAGAGCGCCATCAGGCGCTCTTTTTGATCGCGACAGCTGGGGTCGCGGGGGCATGTGGTGCGGGATTACTGCGCGCTATTTTGCCCGTTATTGTCGTGATGGCTGCGCAGGCGGATGTTGATCATCTCTACCACCAGCGAGAAGGCCATGGCGAAGTAGATGTAGCCCTTCGGAATGTGCAGATCCATCCCCTCCGCCATCAGGGCGAAGCCCACCAGGGTGAGGAAGGAGAGAGCCAGCATCTTGATGGTGGGGTGGGCATCGACGAAATCACCGATAGATTTGGCGGCGAACATCATGATGAAGACGGCGATCATGATGGCCAGCACCATCACCGGCACGTGATCGGCCATGCCGACCGCGGTGATCACCGAGTCGAGACTGAACACGATATCCAGAATGGCGATCTGGATCAGGGTGCTGATAAAGCCCGAGGCCGCTTTGCTGACGCTCTCCGGCTCGGCTGCCCCTTCCAGGGTGACGTGGATCTCATGGGCACTCTTGCCGATGAGGAACAGGCCCCCCAGCAGCAGGATCAGGTCGCGGCCGGAGATGGCTTCACCCAGCACGGTGAACAGCGGATCGGTGAGGCGCATCACCCAGGCGAGCGAGAGCAGCAGCAGGATCCGGGTACCCATGGCGAGCCCCAGACCCAGAATGCGCGCTTTCTGACGCTGCGCCTCCGGCAGGCGACCCACCAGGATGGAGATAAAGATGATGTTGTCGATACCGAGCACGATCTCGAGCAGGGTAAGGGTGGCGAGTGCGACCCAGGCAGAGGGATCAAGAACCCATTCCAGCATGATTGAACCTTGGTTGAAAATTGGTTGGAAAATTGAAGCAGCGCATTCTAGCAGGGGCGCCAGCGCTTGTCCCTGAGGGGGGAAAAGATAAAAATGGTGGCCATCGCAAGGGAGGCAGGCATGTTTCGATTAGGGTTCATCATCAATCCGGTCGCTGGGATAGGCGGCGCAGTGGGGCTCAAGGGCAGTGACGGGGTGGTGGCCGAGGCGCTGGCCCGAGGCGCGGTGCCCAAAGCGCAGGAGCGGGCGCGGCAAGCCTTGTTGCCACTGTGCGAGTTGACGGCACCGTTCGAGCTGCTGACGGTGGCGGGAGAGATGGGGGAGGCGGTGGCCCGCGAGCTGGGATTGCCCTGTCGGGTCATCTATCAACCGGTCGGAGAGAGCACCTCGGCCGATGACACCCGCCACGCCGCCGAGCTGATGCGCGAAGCCGGGGTCGATCTGCTGCTGTTTGCCGGTGGTGATGGCACGGCGCGGGATATCTGCGCGGCGGTGGGGGAGTCTTGCCATGTGCTCGGCATTCCGGCGGGGTGCAAGATCCACTCCGGCGTCTACGGGGTGACGCCCGCCGCCAGCGGGCGGGTGGTGGCGCGGATGATCGCAGGGGAACTGCTCAGCCTGATCGATGCCGAGGTGCGCGACATCGACGAAGAGGCGTTTCGGTTGGGCAAGGTGCGGGCCCGCCACTACGGCCAGCTGAAGGTGCCCGGCGATCTACGTTATATACAAGCAGTCAAGCAGGGGGGCAAGGAGTCCGAAGAGCTGGTGCTGGCGGATCTCGCAGCCGGTGTGGTGGAGCAGATGGAGCCCGACACCCTCTATCTGATGGGTTCCGGCAGCACGGTGGCGGCCTGCATGGCAGAGCTCGGTCTGGAAAATACCTTGCTCGGTGTGGATCTGGTGGAAAATGGCCGACTTATCGGGCAGGATCTCAGCGCCGCCGAGATCCTGACCCGGATCCGCGGCCGTCGCTGCCGACTGATCATTACCCTGATCGGCGGACAGGGACATCTGTTCGGGCGCGGAAATCAGCAATTGAGTCCAGAGGTGATTCGGTGTGTCGGGCTGGACAATATCCAGGTGCTGGCAACCAAGGCCAAGCTTGCCGCTCTTGCGGGCAGGCCGCTGCTGGTGGACACCGATGATCCCGAATTAAACCGGGCGTTGCGTGGATATTTGCGAATAACCACGGGATACAAGGATCAGGTCATCTACCCGGTGGCCAACCCGGAATAGGACGCCAGGGATGCTGCTGGCCTGGCGCCAGAGAGCCGCAATCAACCGGATTGCGGTTCCATACCCCCGAATTTTTTGCCGCAAATGAGGCTGCGTTACATGACGATTCACGATTTTGAGCACAAGTTGTTGGGACTGATCGACAGCATGGTTGCCACCGCAACCGACGATGAGCTGTTTGCGGGGGGTTACCTGCGAGGTCATATCTCATTGGCCGTTGCCCGGGCCGAGCTGGAAGGCAAGACCCTGGTGCGGGACGTCAAGAGCTATGTGTTGCGCAGCCTCAACGAGGCCATTTTGCAAGGTGAGCTCTCCGAAGAGGATGAGAAACTGGTGCAGGCAATGTGGATTCGTTTGCAACAACAGGCAGAAGCTTGATCGGATACACAGTTCAAACAGAAGTTTGAGTTTATTCTTCCCTGAAGTTAGTGAAAGGTTAATAATAAGTTTCGCCTTTTGTTTCAGGGATTAAACTATGGCCTCCTCCTCACGCATTGCCAATAAACTGCCGCTCGAGATGCTCTATCACTGGGAGCGGCAGTGTCCTGATCGAACCTACCTGCGTCAAACCATCAACCGCGAATATGTCGACTTCACCTGGGGTGAAGTGGCCGATGAAGCGCGGCGGATGGTGACGGCCTTGCGCCACCTCGGGCTGGTGGCCGGTGACAAGGTGGCGCTGCTCTCCAAGAACTGCGCCCAGTGGTTTATCGCCGACCTGGCGATGCAGATGGGGCAGTATGTGAGCGTGCCCATCTATCCGACGGCCAACGTCGATACCATCGAATATGTGCTGCGCCACAGCGAGGCCAAGGCCATCTTCGTCGGCAAGCTGGATGACTGGAAGAGTCAGGAGGCAGGCGTGCCTGCCGATCTGTTGCGCATCGCCTTCCCCTACGACACCATGCCAGCCAGCCACCAGTGGGACGACCTGCTGGAAGCGCACGAGCCCATTGCGGACAGCCCGGTGCAGGCCCCTGACGCCCTGTTGAGTCTGGTCTACACCTCCGGCAGTACCGGCAAGCCGAAAGGGGCCATGCTGAGCGTCGAGCGCTACGCCTGGTCGTGCGAGAAGCTGGTGGAAACGGTGGGGCTGTGCGCCAATGATCGCGGCTTCTCCTACCTGCCGCTGGCCCACATTACCGAGCGGGTCTATGTCTACGGCGGCAGCCTCTATGGTTGCGCCGAAATCGCCTTCCCCGAATCCCTCGACACCTTTATCGAAGACGTCAAGCGCTGCCGTCCCACCGTCTTTATCTCGGTGCCGCGGCTATGGGCCATGTTCCGCATCAAGATCCACGAGAAGCTGCCCCAGAAGAAACTGGAGTTGCTGCTCAAGATCCCGCTCATCTCCGGTCTTATCAAACGCAAGCTGCAAAAGGGGTTGGGGCTGGATCAGGCCCGTGTACTCGGCTGCGGCTCGGCGCCGGTCTCCCCTGCGCTGCTGCAGTGGTATCTGAGCATCGGCCTCAAGGTGACGGAAGCCTGGGGCATGACCGAGAACCACGCCTACTCCACCATCAACTACCCGTTCCGTGCCGACAAGATTGGCACCGTCGGCAAGGCGGGGATCGGGGTGACCATCAAGATCTCCGACGAGGGGGAGATCCTCTGCCGCTGCGAAGGGATGATGCTCGGTTACTACAAGGATCCCGAGCACAGCGCCGAGGCCATCGATGCCGAGGGGTGGCTTCACACCGGTGACATGGGCAAGCTGGACCGGGAGGGTTACCTCACCATCACCGGCCGGATGAAGGATGTGTTCAAGACCGCCAAGGGCAAGTATGTGGCACCGGTGCCCATTGAAGGGTTGCTGGGGCAGGAGCCCATCATCGAGCAGCTCTGCGTAATCGGTTATGGCATGCCCCAGCCCATTGCGCTGGTGCAGCTGGCCGAGAGCGCCATGAAGGGCAATCGGGACGAGATCAATGCCAGACTGGAGGCGGCGCGGGTGCGGGTTAACGATCAGCTGGAGTCCCATGCCAAAATTCGCGGCATTCTGGTGGTGAAGAGCCCCTGGAATATCGAGAATGGCGTGCTGACCCCCACCATGAAGATCAAGCGTCACCTGCTGGAGCAAAAATATGCCCATGTCGGGGATCGCTGGCCCTCATCGCAAGTGGTGGTGTGGGAGGAGTAAATCCCTCTGTTCTCGACATCGCGATATCAGACAACAACGGCCCTTGATGGGCCGTTGTTCTGTTTGGGGCTTGGTGACGAGCCCCTGTGTTGAAGGTTGCCGCAAAGGCGCCGCTGGCTAGATCAGCGCCAGCGCGGCGGCCAAGTCGGCGATCAGATCGTCGGCATCTTCCACCCCGATGCTGAAGCGGATCAGATCGTCATTGACCCCTGCGGCAAGGCGGCTCGCCTCGTCCATGGCGGCGTGGGTAGTGCTGGCCGGATGGCAGGCCAGACTCTCGAGATCCCCCAGGCTCACCGCCTGCACGAACAGCTGCAGGTTGTCGAGCAGGGTGGCACAGTGGGCAAACCCTCCTTCAAGTTCAATGCTCACCATGCCGCCAAAGCCGCTGGCGAAGGCGCCGAGGGCATCGTGGCCCGGATGGTTGGCAAGGCCCGGGTAGATCACCTTCTTCACCGCCGGGTGGGCGGCCAGAAACTCGGCCACCTTTTGCGCATTATTCAAATGGGCATCCATCCGCAGTGGCAGAGTCTTGACCCCGCGCTGCAGCAGGTAGGCCTCCTGCGGGCCGATGGGGGAGCCAATATGTTTGAGGGCCACGGTGCGCACTGATTTCATCAGCGCGTGAGAGCCCGCCACCACCCCGGCAATGATGTCGCCGTGGCCGCCCAGATACTTGGTGCCGCTGTGCATCACGATGTCGATGCCAAGCTCGAGCGGACGCAGCAGGTAGGGGGTAAGGAAGGTGTTGTCACACACGGTGATGGCGCCTACCTTGCGGGCCGCCTCTACCACCAACCGTGGGTCCACCACCTTGAGGGTGGGGTTGGTCAGGGTTTCGAACAGTACCACCTTGGTGGCGGGACGGATGTTGGCCAGCAGATCCCGATCGCTCTCGTAGGCGGTGACCTTGATGCCGGCACGGCTGAAGGTCTGCTTCAAGAAGGCATCGGTGCCGCCATAGAGCGGGCCGATATAGGCCACCTCATCGCCGCTGTCGGCCAGCGCATACATGATGGCGCTGACCGCCGCCATGCCGCTCGCGACTACCAGCGCTTCATCGGCACCTTCGAGCGCCGCCAGTTTCTGCTCCAGCTCGGCGGTAGTGGGGTTGCCAAAGCGGCTGTAGATAAAGCCCGGTGCCTGACCGGCGAAACGTTCCTTGCCCGCCTGAGCGTTGAAGTAGCTGAAGGTGCTGCTCTGATAGAGCGGGGTGGTGAGGGCGCCGGTCTGGGGATCGATCCGCTGGCCGCTGTGTACGCTCATGGTCTTGAATTTCATCGTATTACTCCGTTCGGGCCAGCTGTTGGCCCTGATGTTCCGTGTTTAAAATCGGTATGAAGGGGCGCCGCTGGCGTCCCTCTCGGTGACTTATTCTCTCGGGTGATAGCCATCCCCCCGCGGGTTCAGGCGATTTCCCGCTCCCGCTGCGACCTTGGTTGCGATGGTGCGGCATCGTTGTTGGCATAGGGAGCAGCATAGTGACGCGCCGCTACATCCGGGTGGGAGCGCAGCCGCCCCTTGAGTACGTTTTCTCCTACCTGATAGAAGAGCGGGTTGGTCGGGTCACTCTCCGGCCCTTGCGCCTGCGCCGCCAGCTCGGGGGAGAGGGTGAGCAGTGGCACGGTGGCATCGAGCCGCGCCGCCATAAAGAAGGCGCAGGAGAGGCGCGAAACCCCGGGCGGCGGGCTCACCACCCGATGCAGGGTCGCCTTGAGATAACCGTTGGAGGCAAGCTCCAGCAGCTCGCCGATATTGACCACCAGCGCCCCCGGCAGGGGCGGTGCGGAGATCCAGCCATCGGCCGTCTCGACCTCCAACCCTGAGTGATCGTCCTGCATTACCAGGGTCAGGTAGCCGGGATCCTTGTGGGCGCCGACCCCCTGACTGCTGCCGCCCGTCTCTTGTCCCGGGTAGTGAATGAGCTTCATGTGCTGGTAGGGGGCGCCACGGATGCTGTCGTCAAACACCCCGACCGGCTGTTCCAGCACCTCGGCGAAGGCGGCGAGCAGGGTGAGGGTAATATCGCTCAGTCGCTCCTGCCACCCCAGCAGATGGGCTTTCATCTCGGGCAGGGCGGTCGGCCACTGGTTGGGGCCGATCAGCCGCTGCCAGGGTTCACGGATCTGCGCCGCAGGCAGGGCCTGCGCCTCATTCATGATATCGAACTGCTCCCGCAGATCCGGTCGTTGGCGGGTCAGCTCGGCACCGACCCGGTTGTAGCCGCGAAAGTGGGGGCTGTTGACCATCTGCACCGCCAGCTTCTCCTGCTCCGGCAGAGCAAAGAAACGCTCTGCCAGCGCCAGGGTTTCCCGCTGGTCGGTCTCGCTCAGACCGTGTCCTGTCAGATAGAAAAAGCCCACATCACGGGCAGCTACCGCCAGTTTGGCCAGCATAGGGTGACGCTGGTCGGGCGTCCCCTTGAGGGCGGCCAGATCGATGATCGGCAGTGATGACTGTTCCATGTACACCTCCTCACTCTTTCGTTATCTCTGGCGCCATCTCTTGCACGGCCTCCGCTGTTGGCAGGCCTGATGAGCGGCAAACGGGTGGCACGACAGCACGGCGGTATGTGCTTGCTGTATGGCGCCATCTGGAATGAGGGTGATGCTACTGTTCGGTGTTATAAGACGGAAACAACAAATTATTCTTAGTTATATACAAAATTCGAAATGGAATTCGGTGCTTGATGGGGTGGCTGTTTATTGCGCAGCCGTTGAGGGGGGGGAGGGGAATGATAAGGGGAGGAGGGGCAACCAGAGGCAAGCTGCTAGCGGCAAAATGCCAAAAACAGAAGGGAGGCTGATGCCTCCCTTGTGGTTTAGCGGTTTTTCACCTGACCGGGGTAACGGGGGAGTGACCGCGAATATCTGGCCTGAATCACCCGCGGTTCTCAGTAACCCAGGGTAAAGCGCTGGCGCAGGTGAGCCGGTTTTTCCGCCTCGTTCAGCACGCCATCGGCCAGATCGCCAACCGTGATCCCGGCAGGTTGTTCGCCACTGAACAGCACCTGATCACCCCCCATGCGATAGCCGCCGCGCTTCTCGCCGGGTTCCAGGAACACCGGGGGAGAGACAAAGCGCCAGTCGAGGGCGGTTTCACGGCGCAGGGCGGTGAGACCGTCACGGGCGGCCAGGGCCCCCTGTTGCCATTCGGTCGGGAATTCCGGGGTATCCACTAGTTGTACGCCGGGAGCAACCTCCAGACTGCCAGCTCCACCGACCACCAGCAGCCAGCCATTGATGGCTTTGGTCGCCTCGACAATGGCGCTGGCCCCTTTGAGGTACTGGTCGTAGATATCCGGCGCACTCCAGCCCGGGTTGTAGGCGCTGATCACCCGATCGTGCCCCTTGAGCACCTCGGCCAGCGCCTGAGGGTTCTGGGCATCCACCGCCACGGCAGTGACCTGCGGATGAGCGGCCACCTTGCTGACATCGCGAACGATGGCGGTGACGTGATGGCCGCGGCTGACGGCCTCGTTCAGGATGGCTGAACCGACAAAACCGCTGGCACCGATCAGGGCAATCTTCATGGGAAACTCTCCTTCACTGTTGGAATGGGGCTATCCTACGCCCCCGGATGTGATTTAATAATCACCGCAAAAATGCATTCACTTATAAGCTGGATTTAATAATGGAGCAGCTCAGACGTTACGCCATTTTCGCCGCCGTGGTGGAGGCGGGCAGCATGACCGGTGCGGCCAAATCCCTCGGCATGACTCCCTCTGCTGTCAGTCAGCATATCAGCCAGCTGGAGAACCTGCTCGGGCTGACTCTGCTCCATCGCTCTACCCGTCGCCTCAGTCTGACCGAGGCGGGAGAGGTGGTATGGCAAGGGTGCCGGGCGTTGCAGCAGACCCTGAGCGAGACCGAGCTGCGCCTCTCGGAGGTGCGCGATAGTCTGCTCGGTGAAGTGCGGATCACCGCGCCGGTGGGGATGGCGGGCCAGCCGCTGGCACTGGCGCTCTCGCCGCTGTTGCAGGCCCACCCCGGCCTCACCATCCAGATCATCGCCGACGACGAGAAACGGGATCTGATTGCCGAGCGGATCGACGTGGCGCTGCGGGTTGGCAGTCTGCCTGACTCGACCCTGGTGGCCCGCAAGCTGGGCCAGACCCGGATGCTGCTGTGCGCCGCGCCCGCCTATCTGGCGCGCAAGGGAACGCCGCGCACCCCCACCGATCTGGCGACCCACGACTGGCTCTGTGGCGAGATGCTGGGCAGCGGTTTACTGCTGCTGGATGAAAAAGGGGGGGAACACAGGGTGAGGTTCAAGGCCAAGGTGCTCTGCAACAACGTGTTGCCCCTGCGCCAGTTCGCGCTGGCGGGGCAGGGGATCTCGCTGCAGCCGGAGGGCGAAATCAGCGAGGATCTGGCGCAGGGTCGTCTGCTCGAATTGCTGCCCGGTTTTCGGGTTGCTCCGATGGAGATCCACGCCATCACACCGCAGCGGGAGATCCCGGAGAAGGTGCGGCGGGTGGTGGAGGCGCTGCGCAGCTATTTCGGCACGACGCTGTCGGTCTGAGGGCCAGTTGGGCCGCAGTCAGGACGAGGAGCCGTGCTGGCTGTTGCTTACCGTTAAGTCGGCTTAAATCGAGCAGACGGTTCGCACCTGCTGCTTGAGCCAGTTCAGCCCGGCATCCTGATTGGAACTCTTGTGCCAGCTCATGTAGACCGGACAATCCTCCGAGAGCCAGGGGAGGGGGTAGCTGGCCAGGTCCAGGGTATGACCCAGCATCTCCATGTGCCACTGGCTAGCGACGCAGAGCCAGTCGGTACGACTCACCAGATGAAGGGCCGTGAGCAGGGAGTCGCTCTCGTAGGCGATCTGGCGCGGGGGCAGCGGCGCCTTGGTCAGGGTGTTGAGCAGCAGGTTGTCGAGCCGTCTGGCCTGCAACACCACATGCTTTTCGTTGAAGAAGGCGGTCATGTCGGGGGCCTGGCGGATCCTCGGGTGATCCTTGCGGCAGGCGA
This sequence comes from Aeromonas sp. QDB11, assembly GCF_027705265.1. Taxonomy (NCBI): domain Bacteria; kingdom Pseudomonadati; phylum Pseudomonadota; class Gammaproteobacteria; order Aeromonadales; family Aeromonadaceae; genus Aeromonas; species Aeromonas sp. QDB11. The sequence continues at coordinate 40,268 of NZ_JAPDBM010000002.1, forward strand.
TGCGCAGGGCTTGCGACATGATCTGCTCATTTTCGATCCCCTGCTCTGCCATCGGCTTGGTCGCCAGCACCAGATCCACGCTGTGCAGATAGAGGCTGTTCTGGCGCAGGGCTTCGTCCTGCACCTGGGTATTCCACTCCAGCTGGCAGTTGGGGGCCTGGGTCTGCAGCAGGTGGTTGAGTTCGGGCAGGAAGAAGATGTCGATATCGGGCACCCCCGCGATGCGGAAGGTGCGTCGGCTGGTATGGGGGTCAAAGAGATCGGTGCGTTGCAGGCTGCGCTCCATGTCGTGCAGCGGCACCATGATCTCGTGGTGCAGGCTCAGCGCCCGCGCCGTGGGGGTAATGCCGCGCCCCTGCCGCACAAACAGCGGCTCGCCCACCAGCGCAGTCAGACGGCTGATGGCCTGACTGATGGCGGAGGGGGTCATCTCCATCATCTCGGCCGCCGTGGTGACGCCGCCATAGCGGATCACGGCATCGAGGACGCGAAAGAGATTGAGATCGACTTGAGACATGCCAGTTACCGTTAAGCAAAATTAAAGTATCAGGATACTGATCTGCCCTTTGTCAGGCCAGCATTGCCTGCCACTGCTGTGATTTATTCCGCGCTCCAACCATCCCCCATCTTGCCGCGAATGCGTGCGAACAGGCTTTGCAGGCAGGCTTGATCCCGATCGGCGGCCCGCACCGCGCCGTACATATGGCGACGAATACCGCTGCCGAGGGGGCGGGCGCAGAGCATCCCCTGTCTGACAAACTCGTCGCTGGCCCAGCGCGGCAGGGCGGCGACGCCAAGGCCGGCGGCGGCCATCTGCAGCATCACCGAGGTGTTGTCCACCGGCTTGCAGCGGGCGGGCTCCACCCCGGCGGGCTGCAAAAAGCGGCTGAAGATATCCATGCGGCTGCGCTCCACCGGATAGACCAGCAGCACCTCAGGCCCCAGATCGCCCGGCTCGATGCGACTCTGGTGGCAGAGGGGGTGATCCGGCGCCATCACCAGGGTGAGATCGAAGGCAAACAGCGGCTCGAAGTGGAGATCGCCGCGCGCCTGCACGTCGGAGGTGAGCAGCAGGTCGAGCTGGCCGCCGAGCAGGGCATTGATGGCATCAAAGCCCGGCACCGATTCCACCTCCAGATCCACCCCCGGCCACTGGCGGCGAAACTCGGGCAACAGTGGCAGCAGCCACTGGATGCAACTGTGGCAATCGAGCGCCAGATGCAGCCTGCCCGCATCGCCGCTCTGCAGGGCCTGCAGTTGCTTCTCGGTCTGGGCCAGGGCGGGCAGTACCTGCCGGGCGAGGGCGAGCAGCTGGCTGCCTGCCGCGGTCAGCACCAGCGGGCGGCTTTTGCGCAGGTAGAGCTCCAGATTGAGGCGGGTCTCCAGCTCTTTGAGCTGGTGGGAGAGGGCGGACTGGGTGAGGTTGAGGGTCAGCGCCGCACCGGCCAGCGAGCCCTGCTCGGCCAGCGCGGTCAATGTTTTCAAGTGTTTGATCTCTATCCCTGAATTGCTTGGCACTGCCATAAGATGGCTCCTTGTGAGATTGCGTATGGCGCTGATAATGCTGTCGGCGCGGCCTGACCTTTAGCCTCCTGCGCCTCTTTATCCTGCCTTCTTGCTTGCTCCTGCACTTCTTAACACATGCAAAATCGGCCTCTGTATCCTCGCGGTGAACCTGCTCGGCGGTCAGTTGAGGATTATTTGAGAGCCAGTTGAAGAGGATTCAATAGCCAGCGTCACCTTATCTTGTCATTTTGGATGTGTAAACATCTGGATGGCTAAAGCATCCAGTTTCCCATCAGATGAATGAGCATAAGGAAATGAACCTATGACACGCGCACACACCCTGGGCTTCCCCCGTATCGGCGCCAAGCGCGAGCTGAAATTTGCCCTCGAATCCTACTGGCGTGGCGAGACCACTCAGGCCGAACTCGTTGCCGTGGGAAAGACGCTGCGTGAACGCCACTGGCAGGCCCAGCACGCCGCCGGGGTTAATCTGCTGCCGGTGGGGGATTTTGCCTGGTACGATCAGGTGCTCGGCACCAGCTTGCTGGTGGATGCGGTGCCTGCCCGTCACCGTCATGGCGAGACCGACCTCGACACCCTGTTCCGGGTGGCCCGTGGTCGTGCGCCGACCGGCCCATCTGCCGCCGCTGCCGAGATGACCAAATGGTTCAACACCAACTACCACTATCTGGTGCCGGAATTCAGCCGTGACCAGCGCTTCAAGCTGGGCTGGAGCCAGTTGTTTGACGAGGTCGAAGAGGCCAAAGCGCTGGGGCTGCCAGTCAAGGCGGTGCTGTTGGGGCCAATCTCCTACCTGTGGCTTGGCAAGGAGAAAGAGAGCGGCTTCTCTCGCCTTGAACTGCTCGATCGCCTGCTGATTGTCTATCAGGAGATCCTGGCCAAACTGGCCGCCCAAGGGGTGGAGTGGGTACAGATCGACGAACCTGCGCTGACGCTGGACTTGCCGGACGAGTGGCGGCTGGCCTACCTCAACGCCTACGAGCGCCTCGCGGGCCCCTGCAAGCTGCTGCTCACCACCTATTTCGGTTCGGTGGCTCATCAGCGCGACATCATCACCAGCCTGAAAGTGGATGGCCTGCATCTGGATCTGGTGGCCGCTTCCGAACAGCTGGAGACCCTGGTGCCGCATCTGCCGGCCCAGTGGGTCATCTCCGCCGGGGTCATCAACGGCCGTAACGTCTGGCGTGCCAATCTGGCCAAGCTGGCGCCGACCCTGAAATCGCTGAAAGCCAAACTCGGCGAGCGGCTCTGGGTGGCCTCATCCTGCTCATTGCTGCACAGCCCGGTGGATTTGACCCTGGAGCAGGAGCTGGATCCCCAGACCCGCAGCTGGTTCGCTTTCGCCCTGCAAAAATGCTTCGAGCTGGGACTGCTCAGAGAGTATCTGGATGGGGGCGAGCTCGACAAGATCACCGCCTACAGCCAGCCCATCGTCGATCGGGAGTCTGACAGCCGGGTGCACAAAAAAGCGGTGCAGTCACGGCTCGCCAGCCTCACCAACAGCGATTTTGATCGTCACAGCCCCTATCCGGTCAGGGCCGAGCTGCAGCGCTCGGAGCTCAAGCTGCCGCTGCTGCCCACCACCACCATCGGCTCCTTCCCGCAGACCTCGCAGATCCGGGTATTGCGGCAGGATTGGCGCGCCGGTCGCATCGATGACAGCACCTACGAGGCGGGCATTCAGGCGGAGATCCGCGATGCCATCGCGCGTCAGGAGGCCATCGGGCTGGACGTGCTGGTGCACGGCGAGGCCGAGCGCAATGACATGGTGGAGTATTTCGGTGAGCTGCTGGATGGCTTTGCCATCACCCGTTTCGGTTGGGTACAGAGCTATGGCTCCCGCTGCGTCAAGCCGCCGGTGATCACCCGTGACATCGACCGCCCGACCCCCATGACCCTGGCGTGGACAAAGTTTGCCCAGAGCCTGACCGACAAGCCGGTGAAGGGGATGCTGACCGGCCCCGTGACCATCCTCTGCTGGTCTTTCCCGCGCGAAGACGTGAGCCGCGAGCAATCTGCCCTGCAAATCGGGCTGGCCATTCGCGACGAGGTTGCTGACTTGGAAGCCGCTGGCATCAAGATCATCCAGATCGATGAACCGGCGATCCGCGAAGGGCTGCCGCTGCGCAAGCAGGATCATCAGGCTTATCTGGACTGGGCGGTGCGGGCCTTCCGCCTGAGCGCGAGCCCGGTGGCGGACAGCACCCAGATCCACACCCACATGTGTTACAGCGACTTCAACCTCATCATCGAGGCGGTGGCGGCGCTGGATGCGGACGTGATCACCATCGAGACCAGCCGCAGCCAGATGCAGCTGCTCGAAGCGTTCGAGCGCTTCAACTACCCCAACGAGATTGGCCCGGGTGTCTATGACATTCACTCGCCGAACGTACCGAGCCAGAGCTGGATTGAGGGGTTGCTGCGCAAGGCGGCCAAACAGATCCCGGCCGAGCGGCTGTGGGTCAACCCGGATTGTGGCCTCAAGACCCGCGGCTGGGAGGAGACCGAGGCCGCACTCAAGGTGATGGTCAATGCCACCAGGGCGCTACGCGCCGAGCTGGCGTAACCAGAAGGCTGTGACCGCCATCGATAAGGTGGTGTGCTGACAAGCTAACGAGAGAGGGGAAGCCAGTGCTTCCCCTCTCTTTTTTCGTTGTCCACTTTTTCCACTGGATCCTGAGCCTTGCCGCAGCCCGCTTTGCACTAGGCTCAGAGTGGACAGAGGTGGATGGAGTCGCGGCCATGAGAGTCAGTCTGGGGAGCGCAATTCTTTGGGGATTGCTGATGTGGCAGAGTGCCCTGGCTGCGCCCGCTAGCGAGTTGAAAATGGCCTACTTTGACGACTTCGCCCCATATTCGTGGCGTGACGAACAGGGCAAGATGCGCGGGCTGATGATCGATGTGATGGATCGGGTGGCGGCGCAGATGGGGCTGCGGGTGCGCCACGAAGGCTATCCGTGGCAACGGGCGCAAAAAATGGTGCTGATGGCGCAGGCAGATGGCTTCGTGACTGTCGCCACACTGGAGCGGCGCACTTATACCCTGATGGTGGATGAGCCAGTCACATCGACGATCATGACGATATTTACTCAGCTTGGTCACCCCCGGATGGCTGAGTTTCAGCGAGCCAGAGGCTTGAGCGACCTCAAGACGTTCACCTTTCTCGACTATCTGGGCAACGGCTGGGGCAAGGAGAATCTGGCCGGTTTCACCGTTCATCACACCATCAACGTCGATAACGTCTTTAAAATGCTGGCGGCGGGTCGGGGCGATCTGATGGTGACCGATCCGCTGGTGGCACGCTTCAAGCTCAACCAGCTGGGGTTGTCCGGGCTGGTGGTCGAGGTGCCGCTGCGGCTCGCCTCGACCCCGTTCAACCTCTGCATCGGCAAGCACTCCCGCTTCAATACCCGGATAACCGAGTTCAACCGAGCCCTGCAACAGCTACGGCAAAGCGGCGAGTTGGCGCGTATCGTCGAACGCTATCGTTGATGCGCGGCCGCCATCTGCTGTTTGCCAACGGCGTGTCTATCTTGGCGTCATATCGGCGATGGTTGCCCAGAAGGCATCGATCAAGGGCCCCTTGCTGTGGGGCGGACGGATAAGGCCAATGGTCCAGCAGGCTTCCCCGTCTCTAAGGGGCAAGGTGAGCACATCCGGGTGCTCTATGGTGGTGGAGGAGGGGACCAGGGTCCAGGCGATCTCTGCGGCCGCGGTGGCGACCCCGGCGGCGAAGTCGTTGACGTACTGGATATCGCGAAAGCGCAGCCCGCTCTGGGCCAGATAGTTCATCAGGTGATCGTAAAACGACGGCGCCTTGTCCCGGCGCAGGATTGCCAGTGGCTTGTCCACCAGATCCGCCAACTCCCTCACATCGCGGTAGCTGGCGGGCAGCACGGCGACGAAGTGGGCTTCGACCACCGGCAGGGCGTGCCACCCCTTGGGGGCTGGCAGGCGGCAAAAACCCAGATCCAGCTTGCCTTCACTCAGCGCCAGTAGCTGGTGGTGGGTGGAGAGATCGTTGAGCTCTATGGTCACCTGCGGCCGCTCGGCGCGAAAACGGGCGATGGCGGCGGGCACCAGGATCTTGGTGGCCACGCCAAAGCCGATGCGCAGGGTGCCGCCATTGCCCGCCAGCACGTCGCGGGCGGTGCGTGACAGCTGCTCACTCTGGATGACCACAGCGCGGGCATCCTCATACAGTGCCCTGCCCAGCCCGGTGAGGCGGGTGGTGCTGGCGTTGCGCTCGAACAGTTCGCCGCCCAGCTCCTCCTCCAGCCGCCTGATCTGTTTGCTCAATGCCGACTGGGTAACATGCTGGCGCACCGCCGCCTGGCCAAAGTGCAATACCTCCCCCAAAGTGACGAAGGCTTTCAGATCCCGTAGCTCCATCAGGGCTCCTTTCATTCCTGTTGGGAATGTTGAGTGGTCATATTTGTCATTGGACGGAATTTTAGAAGTGTTGGATGCTGATGCCAATTCATTTCGGGCGCTCCGACACGGGGCGCCGAGTTATCAATGATGGCTGACACCATCAGCGCAGAAGGAGCAACACCAGATGCATCACCACAAGTTCAACGACTTCCCGAGCGATTTTCTGTGGGGCGCAGCCTCCGCCGCCTATCAGGTGGAGGGGGGCTGGAATGCCGATGGCAAGGGACCCTCGGTGTGGGATCTCTTCACCAAGCTGCCGGGCAAGACCTTTGAGGGGAGCAACGGCGATGTGGCGGTGGATCACTACCACCGCATGGAGGAGGACGTGGCGCTGATGGCCGAGATGGGGCTCAAGGCCTACCGATTCTCGGTGAGCTGGCCGCGCATCTACCCCACCGGTCGGGGCGAGGTGAACGAGGCGGGTCTGGCCTTCTACGAGAAGCTGATCGACACCCTCTTGGCCCACCAGATCGAGCCGGTGCTGACCCTTTACCACTGGGATCTGCCGCAGGCGCTGCAAGATGAGTACGGCGGCTGGGAAGACCGACGGATCATCGCCGATTTCGAGCGCTACTGCGTGACCCTCTATCAGCGCTTTGCCGGCAAGGTGAAGTACTGGGTGTCGCTTAACGAGCAGAACTACAACCTGACCAACGCCTATCAGCTCGGCACCCATCCGCCCGCAGTGCAGGACCGCAAGCGTTTCTTCGCCGCCAACCACATCGCATTTCTGGCCAATGCCCGCGTGATTAAGGCGTTTCGCCAGCATGTGCCAAATGGCCTCATCGGCCCGAGCTTTGCCTATTCCCCTGCCTATCCGGCGTCGTGCGACCCGAAAGATATGCTGGCCTATGAGAACGCCGAAGAGTTCAACAACCTCTGGTGGCTGGATGCCTACTGCTTTGGCCGTTATCCCCAGGCGGCGCTTGCTTACTTGCGAGAAAACGGTGAGGCGCCGGAGATCCTGCCGGGCGATCTGGAGTTGCTGCGCGAAGGCACGCCCGACTACATTGGCGTCAACTACTACTACACCCTGACCTACACCGATAACCCCATGGGCGGTCAGACCCTGCAGCGGATCAACACCACCGGCAAGAAGGGCACCACGCCATCGAGCGGCATTCCCGGCCTCTACAAGACGGCGCCCAACCCGCACCTGGAGACTAGCAACTGGGACTGGGCCATCGATCCGACCGGGATGCGCATTGCCCTGCGTCGCCTCTCTTCCCGCTATGGTCTGCCGCTGATGATCACCGAGAACGGCCTCGGCGAGTTCGACAAGCTGGAGGCGGGCGACAAGGTGAACGATGAGTACCGCATTGACTATCTGCGCAGCCACGTCAAGGCGTGCCAGGAGGCGATGCAGGATGGCGTCGAGCTGCTCGGTTACTGCGCCTGGTCGTTCACCGACATCTTGAGCTGGCTCAACGGCTATCAGAAGCGTTACGGCTTCGTCTATGTGGAGCGTGACGAGCAGGGCGGGTCCCTTCGCCGGATCAAGAAAGCGAGCTTCCACTGGTACAGCCAGGTGATCGCCAGCCAGGGCAAGCAGCTCTGACGGTTTATCGCGTTGCGTAACAAGCGGGCCCGGGCAATCCCCGGGCCCGCACTGTTTGTGGTGGGGGAGAGGGGACAAGCCGGTTTCTCACCGTGCGACTCATCCCTGTTTGCTGATTTTTGTCCTGCCAAAGCCGCCGACCCCTGCTATTATCTGCGGCCGAACATGAGCCAATAAAAATCAGGATATTGTGATGACTGACCACACGTTTATTCCCGGCAAGGACGCGGCGCTGGAAGACTCCATCGAACGCTTCCAGACCAAGCTGCAAGCCTTAGGGTTTGATATCGAAGAGGCCTCCTGGCTCAACCCCGTGCCGAACGTCTGGTCGGTGCATATTCGGGACAAGGAGTGCGCCCTCTGCTTCACCAACGGCAAGGGTGCCAGCAAGAAGGCGGCCCTCGCTTCCGCCCTTGGCGAATATTTCGAGCGTCTCTCCACCAACTACTTCTTCGCAGACTTCTATCTGGGCGAGCAGGTCGCCAACGGCGATTTCGTTCACTACCCGAACGAGAAGTGGTTCCCCATCGAGGGTGATCAGTTCCCGGCCGGTCTGCTCGACAGCTTTACCCGCAAGTTCTACAACCCGGACGGTGAAGTGACTGCCGACATGCTGGTGGATCTGCAGTCAAACAACGAGGAGCGCGGTATCGTCGCGCTGCCGTTCGAGCGCCAGTCTGACCACCAGACCGTCTATATCCCGATGAACATCATCGGCAACCTCTATGTCTCCAACGGCATGAGCGCCGGCAACACCCGCACCGAAGCGCGCACCCAGGCGCTCTCCGAAGTGTTCGAGCGCCACGTGAAGAACAAGATCATCGCCGAGGCCCTGAGCCTGCCGTTGATCCCGGACGAGGTGATTGCCCGTTATCCGAGGATCGCCGCCTCCATCGCCGCGCTGGAAGCTGAAGGCTTCCCCATTTACAGCTTCGATGCCTCCCTGGGTGGCCGCTATCCGGTCATCTGCGTTGTGCTGCTCAACCCGAGCAATGGCACCTGCTTTGCCTCCTTCGGTGCCCATCCGCGCTTCGAGGTGGCCTTCGAGCGTACCGTCACCGAGCTGCTGCAGGGCCGTGGCCTCAAGGATCTCGACGTGTTCGTGCCGCCGTCATTCGATAACGAGCAGGTAGCGGATCACCACAACCTCGAGACTCACTTCATCGACTCCTCCGGCCTTATCAGCTGGGATCTGTTCAAGCAGGATGCGGACTTCGAGTTTGCCGACTGGGATTTTCGTGGCACCTCGCAGGAGGAGTTCGATCACCTGATCGGCATCTTCCACGAGCTGGAGCAGCCGGTCTATATCGCCGACTACGAGCATCTGGGGGTCTACGCCTGCCGCATTCTGGTGCCGGGCATGTCCGACATCTATCCGGCCGAAGATCTGCTGCTGGCCAACAACAACATGGGCGCCAACCTGCGCGAAGTGATCCTGGCGCTGCCATCACTGGAGTGGGATGCCGAGCAGTACATGGCGTTGTTTGATCAACTGGATGAAGAGGGGCACGACGAGCGCACCCGTGTCCGCGAGCTGCTGGGCATCGCCGCCGCCAAGGGCACCGCGCTGCACACTCTGCGGGTTGGCGAGCTGAAAGCCATGCTGGCGCTGGCCGCCGGTGAGCTGGAGACGGCGATGGATCTCATCGACTGGACCATGGAGTTCAACCAGTCAGTATTCACTGCCGAGCGAGCCAGCTACTACCGCGCCCTGCGCGCCTGCGTCGAGTTGTTTCTCGACGAGGAGCGGGATCCGGAGCAGTATCGCGCCGTCTTCACCCGCATGTATGGCGAAGAGACGCTGGCCCAGGCATGGGCCAATGCCAGTGGCGAAGCGCGCTTCCACGGGCTGGAGGCGGCCGACTTGTCGCTCTCCCAGTTCCCGCTGCACCAGAAGCTGCTGGCGGCCTACGAGAAGCTGCAAAAAGCCAAGCGAGCCCATCACTGGGCGTGATCGTTACTGTAAAGGAAGGGGCCGTGTGGCCCCTTCTGTTTATCGTGCGGCAAGGCACGGGTTTGTTATTCAAAGATGAAATAAAAAACAAAAAATACCCCTAATGGGGTTGATGACAGGGCAGGGGATGTGCAACCGGACTGCAAAGATATCTTGCCAATACCTGCTTTACGTGCATGCCAATAAATTCTTTAAAATCATTGTATTAAAAACGTGGCATTTCTGTTTCAGCTGAAACCTGGTGTAAACTGGCGCAGCCGTTGCACTAAAATATTTGTAGTAAAATTACATTCGCAGTCTGATAAACTTGATCAATGTCAATTTTGGCTATTTGGGCCTTTGTTATGATTTCAACAGGCAAAACATTCAGGTAGAAAATAATTGAAAGCTGAATCCCCATTCGATTGTCTCAAGCCCGAAGCCATCGCTGCATTGGCTGAAGACATCACCTATGCCAAGGCCACCAAGCCGGCATACAAGGTCATTCCACTGGCCATCACCGCAGGCGCTTTCATCGCCATCGCGTTTATCTTCTACATCACAGTCACGACCGGTTCCGGCTCTATGTCCTGGGGCATGGCCAAGCTGGTTGGTGGTCTCTGTTTCTCCCTCGGTCTTATTCTGTGTGTGCTGCTCGGTGCCGAGCTGTTCACCTCCACCACCCTGACGCTGGTGGCCAAGGCCGCCAATCGCATCAGCTGGGCGCAACTGCTCAAGAACTGGGGTTTGGTTTACTTCGGTAACCTGATCGGTGGTCTGCTGATGGTTGGCCTCATCATCATGTCGGCGGAATACACCGCGGCGGATGGTCAGTGGGGCCTCAATGCCCTGAAAGTGGCCCAACACAAAATTCACCACACCTTCTTCGAAGCGGTGGCGCTGGGTATCCTCTGTAACCTGATGGTGTGTCTTGCTGCCTGGATGGCCTTCGGTGCCCGCAGCGCGACTGACAAGGTAGTAGTTATGCTGCTGCCGGTTGCCATGTTCGTTGCAGCAGGTTTCGAGCACAGCATCGCAAACATGTTTATGATTCCGGTTGGTATCGCTATCCACAGCGTGGCTAGTCCGGAATTTTGGCAGGCCATCGGCCAGGATCCGGCAACCTTTGCTGACCTGACCGTATCCAACTTCGTCCTACACAACCTCATCCCTGTTACCATCGGCAATATCATCGGTGGTGGCGTGATGGTTGGTCTGACTTACTGGTTTATCTTCCGTCGTCATCATTAAGGATGATTTCGGGATACTACATCAATACCGTGTGAGGTAATGAAAAATGGCAGAACTTAACGAACAGTTCCAAAAAGCATGGGAAGGCTTCGCGGCCGGTGAATGGCAGACCTCTGTCAACACCCGTGACTTCATCCAGAAGAACTACACCCCGTATGAAGGTGACGAGTCCTTCCTGGCTGGCGCGACCGAAGCAACCACCAAGCTGTGGGACAAGGTCATGGAAGGCATCAAGATCGAGAACCGCACTCATGCGCCGGTCGATTTTGATACTGACCTGCCCTCCACCATTACCGCACACGATGCCGGTTATATCGATCAGAGCCTGGAGCAGATCGTTGGTCTGCAGACTGACAAGCCGCTGAAGCGCGCCATCATCGCCAACGGCGGTATCAAGATGGTTAAAACTTCTTGCGAAGTGTACGGTCGTCAACTGGACCCGATGGTCGAGAAGATCTTCACCGAGTACCGCAAGACTCACAACCAGGGCGTGTTTGACGTTTACACCAAAGACATCCTGAACTGCCGCAAGTCTGGTGTTATCACCGGTCTGCCGGATGCCTACGGCCGTGGCCGTATCATCGGTGACTACCGTCGTGTCGCTCTGTACGGTATCGACTTCCTGATGGCCGACAAACTGGCCCAGTTCAAGTCCCTGCAAGCTGACCTGGAAAACGGCGTCAACCTGGAAGCCACCATCCGTCTGCGCGAAGAGATCTCCGAGCAGCACCGTGCCCTGGCACAGATGAAGGTGATGGCTGCCAAGTACGGTTGCGATATCTCCGTACCGGCCAAGAACGCCAAAGAAGCCGTACAGTGGACCTACTTCGCCTACCTGGCGGCAGTCAAGTCCCAGAACGGTGCCGCCATGTCCTTTGGTCGTACCTCCAGCTTCCTGGACGTGTACATCGAGCGTGACCTGAAGAAAGGCCTGATCACCGAGCAAGAAGCCCAGGAGCTGATGGACCACATGGTCATGAAGCTGCGTATGGTTCGCTTCCTGCGTACCCCGGAATACGATTCACTGTTCTCCGGCGACCCGATGTGGGCGACCGAGACCCTGGCCGGTATGGGCGTTGATGGCCGTACCCTGGTCACCAAGAACAGCTTCCGTATGCTGAACACCCTGTACACCATGGGCCCGTCCCCTGAGCCGAACCTGACCATCCTGTGGTCCGAGAAGCTGCCGGTCGGTTTCAAGAAGTACTGCGCCAAGGTATCCATCGAGACCTCTTCTGTTCAGTACGAGAACGATGACCTGATGCGTCCGGACTTCAACAACGATGACTACGCCATCGCTTGCTGTGTGTCCCCGATGGTGATTGGTAAGCAGATGCAGTTCTTCGGTGCTCGTGCCAACCTGGCCAAGACCATGCTGTATGCAATCAACGGCGGTATCGACGAGAAGCTCAAGATCCAGGTCGGTCCTAAAACTGACAAGGTGACCTCCGAGTTCCTGGACTATGACGATGTCATGTCTCGTCTGGATAGCTTCATGGATTGGCTGGCCAAGCAGTACGTTGCTGCGCTGAACATCATCCACTACATGCACGACAAGTACAGCTACGAAGCCTCTCTGATGGCGCTGCACGACCGTGACGTATATCGCACCATGGCGTGTGGTATCGCGGGTCTGTCCGTAGCCGCTGACTCCCTGTCTGCTATCAAGTACGCCAAGGTCAAGCCGGTTCGTGACGAAGATGGCGTTGCCATCGACTTCGAAATCGACGGTGAATACCCGCAGTTCGGTAACAACGACGCTCGCGTCGATGACATCGCCTGTGACCTGGTTGAGCGCTTCATGAAGAAAATTCAGAAGCTGAACACCTACCGTGGTGCTGTTGCTACCCAGTCTGTTCTGACCATCACCTCTAACGTGGTATATGGCAAGAAGACCGGTAACACTCCGGATGGCCGCCGTTCAGGTGCTCCGTTCGGCCCGGGTGCCAACCCGATGCACGGTCGTGACCAGAAGGGGGCAGTTGCTTCCCTGACTTCCGTCGCCAAGCTGCCGTTCGCTTACGCTAAAGATGGTATCTCCTATACCTTCTCCATCGTGCCGAACGCGCTGGGTAAAGATATGGAAGCCCAGAAAGCCAACCTGGCTGGCCTGATGGACGGTTACTTCCATCACGAGTCCAACCTGGAAGGTGGTCAGCACCTGAACGTGAACGTGATGAACCGTGAAATGCTGCTGGACGCCATGGAAAACCCGGAGAAATATCCGCAGTTGACCATCCGCGTATCCGGTTATGCCGTTCGCTTCAACTCTTTGACCAAAGAGCAACAGCAAGACGTCATCACCCGTACCTTCACCGCTTCTCTGTAATCGAGACGCAGTGAGCAAAAACCGGCGCCAAGGCGCCGGTTTTTTTATGTCTGGTTTTATTGCTAAAGAACTCCGTGGACAATGCCAACCTTGAAATTCGGGATAACAATAGGTATAACCACGCGTTTCATCAGGTATATTAAGTGAGCGGTATGATGCAATCCTCCTTTTGGCAGACCAAGAGTCTGCAGCAGATGACTGAATCCGAGTGGGAATCCCTCTGCGATGGTTGCGGCAAATGTTGCCTTAACAAGCTCATTGATGAAGATACAGATGAGCTGGTTTTCACCAATGTGGCTTGTAACCTGCTCAATACCAAGACCTGCCAGTGTTCCGATTATCTTAATCGCTTCAAAAAAGAGCCTGACTGTCTGCAGATCACTCACGACAAGATTGCCGAATATGATTGGCTCCCGTCTACCTGCGCCTATCGTTTACTGGCTGACGGGGATACTCTGCCAGAGTGGCATCCGCTGCTGACTGGCAGTCGCTCCGCCATGCATCAGGCGGGTCAATCCGTGCGTGGCAAAGTGGTTCACGAGGAGCAGGCTGGTGAGTGGATTGATCACATAATTACTTGGGCCAGTTGAGCCAAGCTATCAAGTGCAATGTAGCCTTATCTAGAGGCTGAAATCGGGTTACCCATTTTAGCTTGTGTTTTGTACCTCAAAACCCCCGATACGCTGTATCGGGGGTTTTGTCGTTCAGAAGGTGGCTCTGGAGTTTCCTTGTTGTAGATATCCGTGGTCTCACTCAGATTGTCTGGACTTGAGCCAGCCCCTTCGGCTGTAACTAAAACAATGGCGGCGTCAAAATCTGGCTGGTCTGTGTAGTCAGTGTCTATTGGGCGACCAGATAGAGGTCCCGGCTATAGACGATGTCTTGCGGGCTCTCATAGGGATAACCCTTGACGAATGGCTTGAGCAGTCGCGATTTGACGTAGAAGTAGAGCGGCGCGATAGGGGCGTCAGCCTCGATCAATGCTTCTGCCTGCTGGTAGAGCTGATTGCGCTCGGCCGCATCCTGCGAGTCGTGGGCCTTGGTCAGCAGGGCATCGTACTCCTTGTTGAACCACTTGCCGCTGTTGGCACTGCTGCTGGAGGTCAGGATATCGAGGAAGGTGGAGGCATCGTTATAGTCCCCGTTCCAGGAGTAGCGGCTCACCCCGAAATCCCCCTCGTTGAGTGCCGAGACCATGGTTTTCCACTCCATGTTGTTGAGGGTGGCAGTGACCCCCAGGTTGTGTTTCCACATGGAGGAGACAGCCAGTGCGATCTTTTTATGGCTCTCGTTGGTGTTGTAGAGAATGTCCACGCTGAGCGGTTTGTCTGGGCCATAACCCGCTTCGGCCAACAGCGCTTTGGCCTGCGTGATCCGCTCCTCTTTGCTCTGCTGCTGACTGGCCGGTTTTTTCAGGTCAAAACCATCGACACTCGGTGGGGTCAGGCTGAAGGCGGGCAGTTGCCCTTGTCCCAGGATCTTGTCGGTGATGGTCTCCCGGTCGAGGGCCAGCGAGAGCGCCTTGCGCACTTTCGGATCATCGAACGGTTTGCGGTTCACGTTGAACACATAGTAATAGGTGGCGAGCATGGGGGCGCTGACCAGATCTTGCGGGCTCTGGCTCTTGATGTGCTTGTACTGCTCCAGCGGGTAGGTGGTGTAGTGCAGCTCGCCGGTGCGATAGCGGTTGTAAGCGGCGGTTTCGGAGACGATCTCCAGATAGACCACCTTGTTCAGGACGGTGTGCTGGTTGTCCCAGTAGTGGGTATTGCGCTCGGCACTCAGCCGCTCGTTGGGGGTCCACTCCTTGAGCACGAACGCGCCGTTGGAGACGATGTTGCCCGGTTTGACCCACTCCTTGCCGAATTTTTCAATGGTGGCCTTGGGGGCCGGGAACGTGGTGTAGTGGGCCTGCATCTTCAGGAAGAAGGGGACCGGATTTTTCAGGGTCACCTGCAGGGTATGGTCATCCAGCGCCTTGATCCCGAGCTCTGACGGGATCTTCTTGCCCTGGATCACCTCGCCGGCATTGACCACACCGGTCAACTCGATAAACCAGGCGTAGTTGGAGGCGGTCTTGGGAGCGGCTGCCCGTTGCCAGCCGTAGACATAATCGGCGGCGGTGACCGGTTCACCGTTAGACCATTTGGCCTCGGGCCTCAGCTTGAAGGTGTAGACGGTTCCGGTTTTGTCGACCTCGTAGCTGACGGCGCCAGCGGGCTGGGTCTTGCCTTTGCCATCCAGTACGTAGAGCCCTTCAAACAGATCGTTGACGATCTCGCTGCCGGCACTCTCTTCCACCAGCTGGGGGTCGATGGTGGTGGGCTCGGTGCCGATATTGGTCACGTAGATTTGTTGGGCATCCGGCAGCAGCTTGGTACCGGCAGGCACTTGGGCTGCCCAGGCGGGAAGGGCAAACAGTCCGGCTACCATGCCGGCAATGAGAGTCTTGTTCATTGATAATCCTTGAGTTTTATTTGCTTCCAAAGCGAAATCAGTGTGCTGGATTGGCGATCGGATCTCAAGAGGCAATGGCTGAAGGATGAGCAGGCCCATCAGACTCCATTTTTTATGGCGCAAGGCCAGTCAGATCGTGGCTTGCAGCAGGTTATTGCCACGAATTAAGGGGCCAAAAGTTATCGAATGAAACCGTGTAAAAGGCGCCAGTTACCATAAAATCAGCTGAAATAGCCTAATTATTAGGCCGCTTAATTCGCTGCAAAAACAAAAAACAGACGTTACATTAGGTTACAAATCAAGGCCGCCGGAGATCGGCATTTTTTTTGCCGATGCCTGCAAACGTTTTCAATGCCAACGGATGCGATCTAAAGGAACAAAAATGCGAAACATGATCACCATGGGTGAGTTCATCGTCAAAAAGCAGGCGGATTATCCTACCGCGACCGGCGAGCTGACCTCGTTACTCAGCTCAATCCGCCTTGCTGCCAAGGTGGTGAACCGGGAGATCAACAAGGCGGGACTGGCGGATATCATCGGTTCCATGGGCGCTGAAAACGTACAGGGCGAGGTGCAGCAGAAGCTGGATGTCTATGCCAACGAACGCTTCAAGGCGGCGCTCGAAGCGCGCGGCGAGGTGTGCGGCATGGCCTCGGAAGAGGAAGAGGACTTCGTAGCCTTTGACTCGCCGCTCTCCAAAAACTCCAAGTATGTGGTACTGATCGACCCGCTCGATGGCTCCTCCAACATCGACGTTAACGTCTCGGTCGGGACCATCTTCTCCATCTACCGCCGTTTGAGCCCGCAGGGTTCGCCGGTGACGCTGGAGGATTTCCTGCAACCGGGCAACCGTCAGGTCGCCGCCGGTTATGTGGTCTACGGCTCCTCCACCATGCTGGTCTACACCACCGGGTTTGGCGTCAATGGCTTTACCTACGACCCTTCCATCGGTTGCTTCTGCCTCTCTCATGAGAACATCCGTATTCCGGAAGAGGGCAAGATTTACTCCATTAACGAGGGTAACTACATCAAGTTCCCGGACGGGGTGAAGAAGTACCTGAAATATTGCCAGGAGCGCGACGAGGCGACCCACCGACCTTACACCTCCCGCTATATCGGTTCCCTGGTCTCCGATTTCCATCGCAACCTGCTCAAGGGCGGCATCTATATCTATCCGTCCGGCACCAACTCACCGAACGGCAAGCTGCGCCTGCTCTATGAGTGCAACCCGATGGCGTTTCTGGTGGAGCAGGCCGGTGGCAAGGCCTCCGATGGCTTTGGCCGGATCATGGATCTCCAGCCCACCGCGCTGCACCAGCGTACCCCTTACTTCGTGGGCTCGACCAAGATGGTGGAGCGCGCCGAGGCCTTTATGCGCGAGTTCTCCGCCCACGAGGATCCGGCCAACCAGGGTTAATTCTCTGATTTGCGCGAGTGAATAAAAAACGGGAGCCGATTTGGCTCCCGTTTTAGTTGGCGTTATCGTGCAGGCTCGCCGCCAGCGTTGCAGAGCCTCACAGGCTGTTGTTGGCCAGATCCGTCAGCAAGCCATCGACCAGTTTCAGGCGCATGGCGCGATCCTGGGTCGGCATCTGGAAACGCAGCCGGGTCGGCCCGTCCATCTTGTAGACCCGTGGCTGGCTGGAGAGCAGTTTGACCAGATAGGCCGGATTGACCTTGGTCTCCTGGGTGAAGTCGAGATAGCCGCCGCGCTCGCTCATCTCCACCCGGCGAATGCCAAGGGCGGTGGCACGCTGGCGGAAGGCCGCCAGCTCCAGCAGGGTTTTGGTCGCCTCCGGCAGCAGGCCAAAGCGGTCGATCAGCTCCACTTTCAGCTCGCGCAGCTCCTGCTCGTCCGCCGCGCTGGCGATCCGCTTGTACATGGAGAGGCGCATGTTGACGTCCGGGATGTAGTCGTCCGGCAGCAGTGCAGGCAGGCGCAGCTCCACCTCGGTGTGCTGGCTCATCAGCTGCTCCAGCGACGGCTCCTTGCCATTTTTCAGTGCCTCGACCGCCTGCTCCAGCATCTCCATGTAGAGGGTGAAGCCGACCGATTCGATCTGGCCGCTCTGATCGTCGCCGAGCAGTTCGCCCG
Source organism: Aeromonas sp. QDB11 (assembly GCF_027705265.1). Classification (NCBI taxonomy): domain Bacteria; kingdom Pseudomonadati; phylum Pseudomonadota; class Gammaproteobacteria; order Aeromonadales; family Aeromonadaceae; genus Aeromonas; species Aeromonas sp. QDB11. The sequence continues at coordinate 57,852 of NZ_JAPDBM010000002.1, forward strand.
CGCCGCGGATCTCCAGATCGTGGGTCGCCAGCGCAAAACCGGCGCCGAGATCTTCGAGCGAGGCGATCGCCTCCAGCCGCTTGGCCGCATCCTTGGTCATCAGCTTGGGATGGGGGGTGAGCAGGTAGGCATAGGCCTGATGGTGGGAGCGGCCGACCCGGCCCCGCAGCTGGTGCAGCTGGGCCAGACCGAGATGATCTGCCCGGTCCATGATGATGGTGTTGGCGCTCGGCACGTCGATACCGGTCTCGATGATGGTGGTGCAGACCAGCAGGTTGAAGCGCTGGTGGTAGAAGTCGGACATGATCCGCTCAAGGTCGCGCTCGCGCATCTGGCCGTGGGCGATGCCGATGCGCGCCTCCGGCACCAGCTCGGCAAGATCTGCCGCGCACTTCTCGATGCTCTCCACATCGTTGTGCAAGTAGTAGACCTGACCACCGCGTTTGAGTTCCCGCAGCACCGCCTCGCGCACCACCGCCGGTTCGTGCTGGCGCACGAAGGTCTTGATAGCGAGTCGCTTGGCGGGCGGGGTGGCGATGATGGAGAGATCCCGCATGCCGGACATCGCCATGTTGAGGGTGCGCGGAATGGGGGTAGCGGTGAGGGTGAGGATATCCACATCGGCCCGCAGCGCCTTGATCTTCTCCTTCTGGCGTACCCCGAAGCGATGCTCCTCATCGACGATGAGTAGCCCCAAGTCCTTGAAGGTGAGCTCGGAGCCGAGCAGCTTGTGGGTGCCGATGATGATGTCCACCTTGCCCTCCGCCAGCTCTTTCATCACCGCGCTCTGCTCCTTGGCGGAGCGGAAGCGGCTCAGTACCTCGACCCGCACTGGCCAGTTGGCGAAGCGGTCGCGGAAGTTGTCGTAGTGCTGCTGGGCCAGCAGGGTGGTAGGCACCAGCACGGCGACCTGCTTGCCGCCATGCACTGCCACGAAGGCGGCGCGCATCGCCACTTCGGTCTTGCCGAAGCCCACGTCGCCGCACACCAGTCGGTCCATGCTCTTGGCCTGACACATGTCTCCCAGCACCGCATTGATGGCGTTGAGCTGATCGTCGGTCTCCTCGAACGGGAAGCTGGCGGCAAACTGGCGATAGGCCTCTTTGTCGTGCTTGAAGGCAAAACCGGCGCGGGCGGCGCGTATGGCGTAGACATCCAGCAATTCGGCCGCCACGTCGCGCACTTTTTCCGCCGCCTTGCGCCGCGCCTTGACCCAGGCCTCGCCACCCAACTTGTGGCTGGGCGGGTTATCCGATCCGGTGTAGCGGCTGATGAGGTGCAAACTGGTGACCGGAACGAACAGCTTGTCGCCGCCGGCATATTCGAGGGTGAGGAACTCGGTGGGCAGGCCACCGGCATCGATGGTCTCCAGCCCCAGATAGCGGCCGACCCCGTGATCCAGATGCACCACCGGCTGGCCCTGGGTCAGCTCGCCGAGGTTGCGGATCACCGCGTCCGAGCTTAAGTTTTTGCTCTTCTCCCGTGCCCGCTTGCTGCGCACTTTGCCGCCCAGCAGCTCGGTCTCGGTGATCAGCGCCAATGGATCCTGACCGGCCTCCTGCCACAGGAAGCCACGTTCAAGCGGTGCGACCAGCAGGCCGTGACGATCCTGGCTCACCATAAAGGCGTCGAGGGAGGGGAACTCTTTGGGTTGCAGCGAGATGCGCGCCAGCAGATCGCCGAGCACTTCCCGGCGCCCTTCGGATTCCACCGCAAACAGGGTGCGCCCGGCAAAGCCGTGCAGGAACTGGTCGAGCGCCAGCAGGGGTTGCTCCTTGCTGTGATCGAGTTGCAGGTCGGGCAGCGCCTCGATGGGCAGATCGTGCTGACCGGCATCGCCCGCGGTGGCGGCCTCTTGCAGCCGCACCGCGCCATATTGGCCAAGGGCGGCAAAGAGCTGCTCTACCGGCAGATAGAGCTGCGCCGGTGGCAGCAGCGGGCGGGTGTTGTCCCAACGTCGGTCTTCATAACGTTGACCGATGTCGTTCCAGAAGCGCTGGGCGGCGGGGTAGATATCCCCCACGGTGAGCAGCAGGGTATCTTCCGGCAGATAGTCAAACAGGCTGGCGGTCTGGTTGAAGAAGAGCGGCAGATAGTACTCGATACCTGCGGGCCAGCGCCCCTTGCTCACCTCCTGATAGACGGAGCCCTCGGCTCGCGACAGCTCGAACTGTTCGCGGAACTGGCCGCGAAACAGCTCGATGGCCGCCTCGTCGGTGGGGAACTCCCGGGCAGGCAGCAGGCTGACCGTCTTGACCGGCTCGCTGGAGCGCTGGGTCTCGGGATCGAACGGGCGGATGGAGTCCACCTCGTCATCGAAGAAGTCGATGCGATAGGGGCTGTTGCTGCCCATCGGGAAGAGATCGAGCAGGGAGCCGCGGGCGGCAAATTCGCCATGCTCCAGCACCTGATCCACCGCCACGTAACCCGCTTCGGCCAGCCGCCCGCGCAGCTGTTGCAGATTGAGGCGCTGACCGGCCTTCACCATCAGGCTGTATTTGTCGAGGTAGACCCGGGGGGCGCAGCGCAACATCAGGGTGGAGATGGGGACGATCAACACCCCCTTGTTCATCTGTGGCAGCTTGTAGAGGGTCTCGAGCCGCTGGGAGATGATGTCCTGATGGGGTGAGAAGGTGTCGTAGGGCAGGGTCTCCCAATCGGGGAACAGCAATACCGGCGCGGACTGATCGGCCAGCTGCTTGTCTGCCAGCAAATACTGAAGCTCCTGCTCAAGGCGCAGGGCGCTCGGGGTATCGGCGGTGATAAGCAGTACCGGCCCCTTGGCTTCGCTGGTGAGACGGGCTGCAATCAGCGAGAGGCTGCTGCCGACCAGCTGGCCGAGCGTGATCTTTTGGCCCGCTTTGGCGGGCAAGGCGGGGAGTTTCATTGGCATGGTTCGATTCTTTTAACGTTGACGTTATCTATCGCTGACGTTCGCTCTGGTTAGCGCTGACGCTCTTGGGCGCGCAGCTTGAGCTGTTTCGATTGCACGTGGAGGCTGGCACGTACCAGCAGTTCACGATCATCTTCGCGGATCCGCACATAGTCGAGCAGCACATGGGTGCCATGTTCACTGCCGTCGAGCTGCTTGACCTGGCCATAGCAGTAGATGGCGGCCGCCTCTTCGCGCAGGAAGATCTTGAGGCGCACTATCTGGTGCAGGTGCGGCGCATCGCCGTGACCATGATAGGGGTGCAGATAGGTGAGCTGGCCGGCACTGAAACGCAGGGTGTGGAAGCGTTGCTCCGGATGGTCCTGCACGGAGAGCACATAGCCCATGATCATGTCGATCTTGCGGGACTGCTGATTGACGATCTCGATCAGATCGTGCATCGACTCGTTCTGGTTGCGCAGCAGGCGAGTGGTCACCAGATCGATGGAGGTAATGGCCGAGGAGATCCGAAAGGGCTCCGGCAGCTCAGCGTCCAGCTCCGCCAGCGAGGGGAGGTGGAAGTCGGCCGGCATGGGGATCACATTGACCGGCGTGGCATGAGTGACGCTGAAGAACTGTTCCTGCATGGAGGCTATCCCTTGTTGTCATGGACGGTTTCCCTTTATTATCCGGTATCTTATTTTGTTGGCAACGTACATATCCTTGAAGACCAGACTTTTTCAGCCCCTTTCGCTGGCCATCGGCTTGCGTTATGCCGGCTCGAAGCGCAGCAATCGCTTCGTCTCATTTATCTCCCTGTTCTCTACCTTTGGCATCGCCATCGGGGTTGCCGCCCTGATGGTGGTCATTTCGGTGATGAACGGTTTCGAAGGGCAGCTCAAAGGGCGCATCCTCGGGGTGATCCCCCATGTGGTGGTGACCAATCAGGCTGGCCGCATTGATGCAGACCCGCAAGGCTTGCCGGATCTGGCCAAACTCCCCCATGTGGTCGCCTCGGCCCCCATGCTCGACAGCGAAGGGATGCTGCAAAGCCCCGGCCAGCTGACCGGGGTGAGCGTGCAGGGGATCGATCCTGCGCACTGGCCCAAGGATGACATCCTGCACTCCCAGATGCTGGGGGGGCGCCTCGATACCTTGCAGGCTGGTCACTACCGCATCGTGCTGGGGCAGGGGGTGGCACGCCGCCTCAATGTCTCCCTCGGTGATCAGGTTCGCCTGATCCTGACTGAAGGAACCCGCTTCACCCCGTTTGGCCGGGTACCGGCCCAGCGCCTCTTTACCGTCTCCGGTATCTTCGGGGTCGGCGCTGACGTGGATAACCAGATCGCGCTGATCGCGCTGGGGGATGCCCAGCGGCTGCTGCGGCTGCCGACAGAAACCGTCGGTGGCATTCGCCTCTGGCTCGATGATCCGTTTGCGGCCGACGAGGTGATCAAGACACCGTTGCCGGATGGACTGCTGTGGCAGGATTGGCGGCGCGAGCGCGGTGAGTTGTTCCAGGCGGTCGCCATGGAAAAACGGATGATGGGACTGATGCTGGTGCTGATCATCGCCGTCGCTACTTTCAACATCCTCTCCGCGCTGGTGATGGTGGTGACGGACAAGGAGGGCGAAGTGGCCATCCTGCGCACCATGGGCATGAGTGAATCGGGGATCGTCAAAATCTTCATGGTGCTCGGCGCCTCCAGCGGGGTGATTGGTGCCCTGTTTGGCGGACTGGCGGGCCTTGCGCTCTCCTTGGGTCTCAACCCGCTGCTCAATGCGGTGGGGCTCAACCTCTATATGGCGGCGGGTGGCAGTGGTCTGCCGGTCATCGTCGAGCCGGCTCAGGTCATCACCATTTTGCTGGGCGCCGTGCTGCTGAGCTTCAGTGCCACCCTCTACCCGGCGGCCCGCGCTGCGCGGGTGAAACCGGCCGAGGCGCTGCGTTATGAGTAATGCCGTGAATAATGCATCTTCTGTTGTGACTGGTGCCCCCGTTGTTGCGGGTGCCAGCGTTGTTACTGAGGCAAGTGGAGCCCCTGTTATGAATGAAGCCGTATCCCGTGAACCTCTGCTGCGCTGCCATGCGCTCAATCATGTCTATAAAGAGGGGGAGCTGGAGACTCAGGTGCTCAAGGGGATCGATCTCTGTGTCGCGCCCGGTGAAATGCTGGCGGTGGTGGGGAGCTCGGGCTCCGGCAAGACCACTTTGCTGCATCTGATGGGGGCGCTGGACAACCCCTCCAGCGGCGCCGTGCTGTTCAAGGGGGAGGATATCCACCATTGGGATAGCCGCACCCAGGCCCGTTTTCGTAACCGCGAGCTGGGTTTCGTCTATCAGTTTCATCACCTGCTCTCCGAGTTCAGTGCATTGGAAAATGCGGCCATGCCGCTGCTGATCGCCGGTGAGTCGGTGGCGGTTGCCACCGAGAAGGCGACCAGAATGTTGGGTCGGGTGGGGCTCTCCCATCGCTTGAACCACCGTCCCTCCGAGCTCTCCGGTGGCGAACGTCAGCGGGTGGCGATCGCCCGGGCGCTGGTCAACGAACCGAGCCTGGTGCTGGCGGACGAACCCACCGGCAATCTGGATCACGCCAGTGCCACTGCGGTGTACGAACTGCTGTGTGAACTGAATCGTGAACTGGGCACCGCCTTTGTGGTGGTGACCCACGACTTGAGCCTGGCGGCCAAGCTCCATCGCCGGGTGACCCTGGTGAGCGGCGTGATGGCGGAGGTTGCCTGATGTTCAAACCGCTGCCCCTCTTTCTGGGCCTGCGTTACAGCCGCTCCCGCCGTCGCAACGGGTTTATCGCCTTTATCTCTGCCTCTTCCCTGATCGGTATCGCCCTCGGGGTGATGGCGCTGATCCTGGGCCTCTCCGCCATGAACGGTTTCGAGCGGGAGCTCAAAGATCGGGTGCTCTCCGTGGTGCCGCAAGGTGAGCTGGACGCCGTCGAGCGGCCGCTGCCGGACTGGCCACGTCTGCGTGACTACCTGCTGGCCCAGCCGGGTGTCGAGGCGGCCGCGCCTGTCATTCGCCTCAATGGCCTGCTGGAGCACGGCTCTGCCCTCAAGGGGGTGCAGCTGCGCGCCGTGCTGCCGGAGCTGGAGGCCAATCTGTCGGATGCGGGCAAGTACATGACGGGCCGCGGCCTGCGTGAGCTGCAACCGGGCGAGCATGGGGTGATCCTCGGCAAGACCATCGCCGACAAGCTCGGGGTCAAGGTGGGGGACTCGGTCGCCCTGCTGCTGCCGCAAGGGGGCGATCAGGCCGGGATCAAGAATCCCCGGCGCGAAGCCCTGACCGTGGTGGGACTGCTGGAAATTGGCGGTCAGCTCGACGGTCTGCTCGGCTTTATGCATCTGGCCGATGCCCAGACCATCACCGGTATGGGCAGCGATGTGGAGGGCTTCAGCCTGCGGGTGAGCGATGTGCTCAAGGCGCAATCCATCACGGTAGCCGCCGCGCAGCAGTTCCCCCATCACGTCTATATCCGCAGTTGGATGAACAGCCAGGGCTACCTCTATCAGGACATCCAGATGGTGCGTACCGTCATGTATGTGGTGATGCTGATGGTGGTGGCCGTCGCCTGCTTTAATATCGTCTCCACCCTGGTGATGGCGGTGAACGAAAAGCGCAGCGAGATCGCCATCTTGAAGACCATGGGAGCGAGCCCCGGTCAGATCCGGCTTACCTTCGTCATTCAGGGGATGGTCAATGGTGTAGCCGGTGCGCTGCTTGGTGCCCTGCTGGGTGGGCTGCTCTCCAGCAAGCTGACCCAGATCCTGGGGGTCATCGAGAAGCTCATCGGCCACCGCTTCCTCAATCCGGATATCTACTTCATCGACTTCTTGCCGACCGAGTTGCATATGCAGGATCTGCTCATCGTGACGGGCGCCGCCATTCTGATGAGTCTGCTGGCGACCCTCTATCCCGCCTGGCGGGCGAGCGGTCTGGTGCCGTCGCGCGAGCTGGGTCACTGATGCGCAGCATCTAATGCGCAATAAATAACGAAGGGCCCGCCGGTGCAAACCGGCGGGCCCTGCTGTTTTGAGGTCGAGTGACGTGGCTTAGTGAGCGTTGAGCTCATCGAGTGGCAGGGAGAAGCTCGCCACGAAGGTGTCGATAAAGTAGCGCATCTCCTCGCTCATCCGGGCTTCCAGCATGGCTTCGAGGCGCTTGCGAGCCGGTTCAAACTCCCTATTGCCCGCGTTGATCTCCTCCAGACACTTGGTATAGGCGCAGAGGGTGTCGGCATCTTTCACCAGTCGAGCCAGTTCGCCATCCTGGGCTGCCGAATCGAGCAGCGGGCGAAAGTCCTCGACCAGTTCAGGTGGCAGCATGGCGAGCAGACGCTGCTCGGCGGCCAGCTCTATCTTTTTGTACTCGCGGGCAATTTCGGGGTTGAAGTATTTGACCGGGGTGGGCAGATCGCCGGTCAGCACCTCGCTGCTGTCGTGATAGAGCGCCATCACGGCGGCGCGGTCGGCATTCACGCTGCCGCCAAACAGCCGGTTTTTGATGATGCCGAGGGCATGGGCCACCATGGCGACCTGCAGGCTGTGCTCGGCGATATTTTCGGGCTGGATGTTGCGCATCAGGGGCCAGCGGTAGATGAGCTTCATGCGGGCGAGATTGGCGAAAAAGTGGCTGGGTAACATGATGGCCTCAACAAAAGAGAATAGAAAAGGGCAGACGCCAGTCTGCCCTTTTTTTCGTTGCAAGGCAGCGTCTGCCCGCGCATTTCCTGCAGTTAGCGGATATAGCGACCCGATTCCGCCTCGTGGTTGGTCACAATCATCTGGCCGATGGGGGCCAGGCTGATCAGTGCCAGCTTGAGGTGCTGAATACCGAACGGGATACCGATAATGGTCACGAAGCAGGCCAGCGCGGAAGCGATGTGGCCGATGGCCAGCCAGATGCCGATCAGCACGAACCAGAGGATGTTGCCAATCAGCCCCAGGGTGCCGGTGCCGATATCGCTCTGGCCGGTCATGGTCTTGCGATTGACCGCCTGCTTGCCAAACGGGAAGAAGGTAAAGGTGCCGATCACGAAGCAGGCGCGTCCCCAGGGGATGCCGACCAGCGAGATAAAGCAGATAAGACCGGCCAGCCACCAGGCCAGGCCCATAAAGATACCTCCCAGTACAAACCAGAGCAGATTGAACAAGAAGCGGAAAAAGGCCATGTGAGTGACTCCAGATACATCAATTTGGCTGCCACCATAACGAGGGAGGGCAGGGGACGCAATGGTTGATTCGGTCAATCGCCATTTGGCTGGACAAATTAAGTCGCCGCCCGCGACAGCGGCCTGTTTTGCGGCGAAAAATGGGTAATAAATCGGCATTCGGCTGAAAAAAGGTGAACAAACGCAAAATTATCGTCACCGGATGGTTGAAGTCGGGTGCCTCTCTCCCCATATAAAGGGCAGTTTTGCACGAATTGTGCTTTCACGCCGCTCAATGTGGGGGATGTGTGGCTCGACTCGACCAAAGTGCGCCGCTATAATGCCGCGTCATATTTTCTCATCACAAAGACATATTGTTGTCTTTATAAACAGGAAGACTCCGGGCTTTGCCCAGGGGCAATAAGGGTCAGCACACAGTGCTGAGTTGAACGAGGTAGAAGAATGCAAGTTTCTGTAGAGACAACCCAGGGTCTGGAACGCCGTCTTACCATCACTGTACCGGCCGCTACCGTAGACGCCGCTGTGCGTAAAGAATTGAATGGCCTGGCCAAAACTCGTCGCATCGACGGTTTCCGTCCTGGCAAGACTCCGGTTGCCATCATCAAGAAGATGTTCGGCGCCATGGCTCACGCCCGCGTTGCTGATGAAATGATGCAGAGCAACTTCATCAAAGCCATCATCGAAAACAAACTGAGCCCGGCCGGTGCCCCGACCATGGATCCGAAAGAGATCCAGGAAGGTCAGGATTTCGAATTCACCGCCACGTTCGAAGTGTACCCGGAGTTCGAAGTTGCTGGTCTCGAGACCATCAAGGTCGAGAAGCCGGTTGCGACCGTGAAGGATGAAGATCTGGCCAACATGATCGACACCCTGCGCAAGCAGCACGCTACCTGGGCTGATGCCGATGTTGCTGCTGCCAATGGCATGCGTGTGACCCTGGACTTCGTCGGTTCCATCGACGGTGAAGAGTTCGACGGCGGCAAAGCTGAAGGCTTCAACCTGGTGCTGGGCGCTGGCCGTATGATCCCGGGCTTCGAAGACGCCATCATGGGCAAGAAAGCGGGCGACGAGTTCACCATCGAAGTGACCTTCCCGGCTGACTACCACGCTGAAAACCTGAAAGGCAAAGAAGCCAAGTTCGCTTCCAAGCTGATCAAGGTTGAAGAGCAGATCCTGCCTGAGCTGACCGAAGAGTTCGTCAAGCGTTTCGGTATCGAAAGCGGTTCTGTTGAAGAGCTGAAAGCCGAAGTGCGCAAGAACATGGAGCGCGAACTGGCTCAAGCCCTGAAAAACAGCGTGAAAGAGCAGGTTCTGAACGGTCTGGTTGAAGCCAACCAAATCGACCTGCCGAAGGCCGCTGTTGCTCAAGAGATCGATACCCTGCGTCAACAGGCTCTGCAGCGCTTCGGTGGTTTCCAGGGCGGCAACGCTCCCGAGCTGCCGGCTGAACTGTTCCAGGCGCAAGCCGAGCGTCGTGTACGCGTTGGCCTGCTGCTGGGCGACGTGATCCGCACCAACGAGATCAAGGCTGACGATGCCCGCGTAACCAGCATCATCGAGTCCATGGCGACTGCCTACGAAGATCCGAAGGAAGTGATCGAGTACTACCAGAAGAACGAGCAGATGCTGAACGGCGTTCGTAACCTGGCAGTTGAAGATCAAGCCATCGACCTGATCCTGTCCAAAGCGCAAGTGACCGAAAAAGAAGTTGCCTTTGACGACGTGATCAACAAGTCTGGCGCCGCTGCCTAAGAACATTTGACTTAAGGTCAAGACTGTTAAGTATAATGGCTCGTGTGATCTCCACTCGGGCCATTTTATTTTAGGGACAATGCCTTATGTATAAAAACTATAACGATGTAACCGAATCCCCACGCAATGCACTCATCCCGATGGTGGTAGAGCAGACTGCCAAGGGTGAACGTTCCTACGATATCTACTCCCGTCTGCTGAAAGAGCGGGTGATCTTCCTGACCGGTCAGGTTGAAGATCAGATGGCCAATCTGGTGGTTGCCCAACTGCTGTTCCTCGAGTCCGAGAATCCGGACAAGGACATCTATATCTACATCAACTCGCCGGGTGGTTCGGTGACTGCGGGCATGTCTATCTATGACACCATGCAGTTCATCAAGCCGGATGTCAGCACCGTCTGCATGGGTCAGGCCTGCTCCATGGGCGCCTTCCTGCTGGCCGGTGGCGCCAAGGGCAAGCGTTTCTGCCTGCCGAACGCTCGCGTGATGATCCACCAGCCGCTGGGTGGCTTCCAGGGTCAGGCATCTGATATCCAGATCCACGCCCAGGAGATCCTGAAAATCAAAAATACCCTGAACGAGCGTCTGGCGTTCCATACCGGTCAGGACATGGCTACCATCGAGCGTGACACCGATCGTGACAACTTCATGTCCGCCGAGCAGGCCGTGGCCTATGGTCTGGTAGACGGTGTCCTGAGCCAGCGTAGCTGAGCAGGGTGTCCCGGTCTGTTGTAAACTCAACAGGCCGATCCATCCTCTATTGATAAAACGAGGTTGCTGAATGACAGAAAAACGCAAGGGTGAGGGTGATAAGCTGCTCTACTGCTCTTTTTGCGGCAAAAGCCAGCATGAAGTGCGCAAGCTGATCGCTGGCCCTTCCGTCTACATATGTGATGAGTGCGTCGAGCTGTGCAACGACATCATCCGCGAAGAGATCCGCGAGATCTCGCCCAAGCGCGATGGTAACGAGCTGCCGACCCCTCATCAGATCCGCGCTCATCTCGATGACTATGTGATCGGGCAGGAGTACGCCAAGAAGGTGTTGGCCGTTGCGGTTTACAACCACTACAAGCGTCTGCGTAACAGCGGCGAAAACAGTGGTGTGGAGCTCGGCAAATCCAACATCCTGCTGATTGGCCCGACCGGTAGCGGCAAGACCCTGCTGGCCGAGACCCTGGCTCGTCTGCTGGATGTGCCGTTCACCATGGCCGATGCGACCACCCTGACCGAAGCCGGTTATGTGGGCGAGGACGTGGAGAACATCATCCAGAAGCTGCTGCAAAAGTGCGACTACGACGTAGAGAAGGCCCAGCGTGGCATCGTCTATATCGACGAGATCGACAAGATCTCCCGCAAGTCGGACAACCCCTCCATCACCCGCGATGTCTCCGGGGAAGGGGTACAGCAGGCACTGCTCAAGCTGATCGAAGGGACCATCGCTTCCGTGCCGCCGCAAGGTGGTCGCAAGCATCCGCAGCAGGAGTTCTTGCAGGTTGATACCTCCAAGATCCTCTTCATCTGTGGCGGTGCCTTTGCCGGTCTGGACAAGGTGATCGAGCAGCGTTCCGTGAAGGGAACCGGTATCGGTTTTGGCGCCGAGGTGAAATCCAAGGATGCCAAGGCCACCCTGAGCGAGACCTTCGCCAAGGTGGAGCCGGAAGATCTGATCAAATATGGTCTGATCCCCGAGTTCATCGGCCGTCTGCCTGTGGTCGCGACCCTGACCGAACTGGACGAGTCTGCTCTCATCCAGATCCTGAAAGAGCCGAAAAACGCGCTGACCAAACAGTATGCTGCGTTGTTTGATCTGGAAGGGGTCGAGCTGGAGTTCCGTGACGACGCACTCAACGCCATTGCCCGCAAGGCGATGGAGCGTAAAACCGGTGCTCGTGGTCTGCGTTCCATTGTGGAAGCTGTGCTGCTGGATACCATGTATGACCTGCCTTCTCTGGAAGGGGTCAGCAAGGTGGTGATCGACGAGACCGTGATCAAAGGGGACTCCGCGCCCTTGATGATCTACGAAAATCCCGAGACCCAGGCTGCTGCATCAGAGTAAACGTCTGATTTTTAATCAAATGGAAGGGGCTTTTTGCCCCTTTCATGCTTTTTGCGGTTTCGGCGATTGAATCTCATCTCAGCGCCCCCATATACTCAGCCAAGCGCTTTGCCAACGGTATAACAAGCCGAGAGGACATATATGAACCTAGAGCGTTCAGAACGCATCGAGATTCCCGTCCTGCCTCTTCGTGACGTGGTGGTTTACCCCCACATGGTCATTCCACTCTTTGTGGGGCGGGAAAAATCCATTCGCTGTCTGGAAGCGGCCATGGAGCAGGACAAGAAAGTTCTGCTGGTGGCCCAGAAGGATGCGTCAACCGACGAGCCGACGGTGGAGGAGATCTTCACCGTCGGGACAGTGGCCAATATTCTGCAGATGCTCAAGCTGCCGGACGGCACCGTCAAGGTGCTGGTAGAGGGGGGACAGCGTGCCCGCCTGGAGCGGATGATCGACGACAAGGATTTCTTTGTCTGCGAGGCCCAGTACATCCCCTCCCAAGCCATTGAGGAGAAGGATCAGGAAGTACTGGTTCGCTCCGCTATCGGCCAGTTTGAAGGCTATATCAAGCTCAACAAGAAGATCCCGCCCGAGGTACTGACCTCGATCTCGGCGATCGACGATGCTGCGCGTCTGGCCGACACCATGGCGGCCCACATGCCGCTCAAGCTGGAAGACAAGCAGAAGGTGCTGGAGATCGTCTCGGTTTCTGAGCGCATCGAATTCCTGATGGCGATGATGGAGTCGGAGATTGACCTGCTGCAGGTCGAGAAACGCATCCGCACGCGCGTCAAGAAGCAGATGGAGAAGAGCCAGCGCGAGTACTACCTCAACGAGCAGATGAAGGCCATCCAGAAAGAGCTGGGTGAGCTGGAAGATAGCCCGGATGAGTTTGAAGCCCTCAATCGCAAGATTGAAGAGGCCGGTATGCCGGCTGATGCCCGTGAAAAGGCGTTGGCAGAGCTCGCCAAGCTGAAAATGATGTCGCCCATGTCCGCCGAGGCTACCGTGGTTCGCAGCTATGTGGACTGGATGGTACAGGTGCCGTGGAAGGCGCGCTCCAAGGTCAAGAAAGACCTTGGCAAGGCGCAAGAGGTGCTGGACGCCGATCACTATGGCCTCGAGAAGGTCAAGGATCGCATCCTCGAATATCTGGCGGTACAGGCGCGGGTGAACAAGCTCAAGGGCCCCATCCTCTGTCTGGTTGGGCCTCCCGGTGTGGGCAAGACCTCGCTGGGCCAATCCATCGCCAAGGCGACGGGCCGCAAGTATGTGCGGATGGCCCTCGGTGGGGTGCGTGACGAAGCGGAGATCCGCGGTCACCGCCGTACCTATATCGGTTCCATGCCTGGCAAGCTCATCCAGAAGATGGCGAAAGTCGGCGTGAAGAACCCGCTGTTCCTGCTCGACGAGATCGACAAGATGAGCTCGGACATGCGTGGCGATCCCGCATCTGCCTTGCTGGAAGTGCTGGATCCGGAACAGAACAACAGCTTCAACGATCACTACCTGGAAGTGGATTATGACCTGTCGGACGTGATGTTCGTGGCCACCTCCAACTCCATGAACATCCCGGGTCCGTTGCTGGACCGGATGGAAGTGATCCGTCTCTCCGGTTACACCGAAGATGAGAAGCTCAACATTGCCAAACAACATCTGGTTGCCAAGCAGATCCAGCGCAACGGCCTGAAAGAGTCCGAGATCACCATCGAGGATTCTGCCCTGGTCGGGGTGATCCGCTACTACACCCGCGAGGCGGGGGTGCGGAGTCTGGAGCGCGAGATCTCCAAGATTTGTCGCAAGGCAGTCAAGCGCATCCTGCTGGACAAGAGCATCAAGCATGTTCAGGTCAATCAGGCCAACCTCAAGGAGTTCCTCGGGGTGCAGCGTTTCGATTATGGCAAGGCCACCGACCAGAACCAGGTGGGTCAGGTGTGTGGTCTGGCGTGGACCGAAGTGGGCGGCGATCTGCTCACCATCGAGACCACCAACATGCCGGGCAAGGGCAAACTCACTTACACCGGTTCCCTCGGTGACGTGATGCAGGAGTCCATCCAGGCGGCCATGACGGTGGTGCGGGCTCGTGCCGAGAAGTTGCGTATCAACGCCGACTTCTACGAGAAGCGCGATATCCACGTGCACGTACCGGAAGGGGCAACCCCGAAAGATGGTCCGAGCGCCGGTATCGCCATGTGTACCGCCCTGGTCTCCAGCTTGACCGGTAATCCGGTTCGTGCTGATGTGGCGATGACAGGGGAGATCACCCTGCGCGGCGAAGTGCTGCCCATCGGTGGTCTTAAGGAGAAGTTGCTGGCAGCCCATCGTGGCGGCATCAAGCGAGTGCTTATTCCGAAAGAGAACGAGCGTGACCTTGAGGAGATCCCGGCAAACGTCAAACAAGACCTTGAAATTTATCCGGTTCGCTGGATTGACGAGGTGCTGGAATTGGCGTTGCAGGACAATCCGCAGGGGTTTGAACGCGTTTCTGTCGTGTAAATGTTGATGCGCCGCAAATTTGGCGCATTCGACGGGTGGTTAAGGCTTGCATGCGCCCGATAACGGAAGTAGCCTTGACCACCGATCGGGTACTCGTGATGAGTCGCAATGCGTTGTGTGGCGCGGGTTTGCGCCAGATTGTCACTTGCAACTGATCAGGAGGCTTGCTATAAAACCTCCACTTGTTGTGGCCAGGGAAATCAGCGCCGCAGCGGTGTTTGATAAAAGGGGAATATAAGAGTGAATAAATCTCAACTGATTGACAAGATTGCAGACGGTGCCGATATCTCCAAAGCTGCCGCTGGCCGTGCGTTGGATGCCTTCATTGATGCTGTTGGTGAAGCGCTGAAAGAGGGTGACCAGGTTGCTCTGGTTGGTTTCGGTACTTTCGCTGTACGCGAGCGTGCTGCCCGTTCAGGCCGTAACCCGCAGACTGGCGCGACCATCGAAATCGCTGCTGGTAAAGTTCCTGCCTTCAAAGCCGGTAAGGCCCTGAAAGACGCTGTTAACTAAGTCGGTCGCTGATATCCGTCGGCTACCGTCCTTGGTCGCAGACCAGACAAGTTAGAGAGTCTTCTCTCATACTGATTGACCAAGGCGCATCGCAATCGGTGCGCCTTTTTATTGTTTACGCCCATCGAGTTCGGGAGCATAAGTACAAACATGATGTTGGATAAACTACGCGAAGGGGCGCAGGGCAAGGTAGCCAAGGTTATCTTGGGCCTGATCATCCTCTCCTTTGCCTTGGCTGGTGTAGGTAGCTACCTGAACGGCCCGGCCCGTACCGCCCCCGCCACCGTCAATGGCACCGAGATCAGTGCTGCGGCACTGGAAAATGCCTACCGTAACGAGCGCGCCCGCATGGAATCCCAGATGGGAGAGGCATTCAGCCAGCTGGCCGCGAACCCCGATTACATGAAACAGTTCCGCCGTGGCGTGCTGGATCGGCTGATCGATCAGGCGTTGCTGGACAGCAAGGCCCGTGAACTGGGTCTGCGCATCAGCGACGAGCAGATCAAGCAAGCCATCGTGGAAATGCCCGAGTTTGCCGAAAACGGCAAGTTCAACAATGACCGCTATCTGCAACTGATCCGTCGTGCCGGTATGACTCCCGAAATGTTCCGTGACTCTCTGCGTCAGGACATGGTGCGTCAACAGCTGATGGGCGCCCTGCTGGGCACCGAATTCTCCCTCAAGGGTGAAGCGGAGCAGCTCGACAAGCTCTACAACCAGACTCGCGATCTGCGTCTGGTGCGTCTGGCTGCCGCCAACTATGTAGATGATGTTCAGGTCTCTGACAACGAGCTGGAGCAGTACTACAAGACCAATGGCGCCCGTTTCATGAACGACGAGCAGGTCAAGGTCGACTATCTGCTGCTGGATGCTGCCAACCTCGCCAAGGATATCAAGGTCACCGAGCAGGATGCTCAGGATTACTACGATCAGCACCAGGATCTGTTCCAGCGTGCCGAGCGTCGTCATGTGGCTCACATCCTGATCCCGTTTGGCAAGGACGAGAAAGCGGCCGAGCAGAAAGCAGAAGCCGTGCTGGCCAAAGCCAAGGGTGGCGAAGATTTCGCTGCGCTGGCCAAGGCTGACTCTTCCGATACCTTCTCCGCCAAAAAAGGCGGCGAGCTGGACTGGTTCGAGAAAGGGGTGATGGATCCTGCCTTCGAAAAAGCCGCGTTCGCCCTGAACAAGGCAGGTGATCTCTCCACCGTGGTGAAGAGCCCGTTCGGTTTCCACATCATCAAGCTGCTGGGGGTTGAAGCTGCCCAGACCAAGCCGTTTGCCGATGTGAAGGAAGAGACTATCACTCGTCTGCAAGCTGACAAGGCCAAGGAGCTGTTCTTCGCCGAGCAGCAGAAGATGGCTGACAACAGCTTCGAAAACCCGGACTCGCTGGATCTGACCGCTGATGCCATGGGGATGAAGGTACAATCTTCCGATTTCTTCACCCAGGCGAGCGCCCCGGCTCCGCTGAACGATCCCAAGGTACTCTCTGTGGCGTTCTCCGAGCAGCTGCGCGATGACAACACCAACTCCGACGTGATCGAGCTCTCCGATGGCAAGGCGCTGGTGCTGCACATTACTGGCCACCAGCCAAAGGCCGTCAAGCCGCTGGCTGAAGTGAAAGAGCAGGTGATTGCCGCCATCAAGCATGACAAGGCCGGTGAAGTGGCCCGTGGCAAGGCGCAGGGCCTGCTGGACAAGCTGAAGGTCGGTGAGAGCATCACGGCTGATCTGACTGCACTCGGTCTGAAAGTGGAGACCCACAAAGGGGTTGCCCGCTTCGATCGCGAACTGGATCAGAACCTGATTTCCCAGGCGTTCACACTGCCCCATCCGAAAGATGGCAAGCCGAGCGTGGCACTGGTTGCCGAGACCAATGGTGACCGCGTGGTGGTTGCCCTGGACAAGGTTAACGTCCCTGCCGCCGCATCCGGCATGGCCGCCATGCTGCAAGGTCAGCTGGGTCAGGGCAAAGCTCAGGTGAGTTACAAGTCTCTGATCGATGAGCTGCGCAAAGCGGCCAAGATCGAGTACTTCACCAGTGTGGAAGCGACCGTCGAGTAATCGGCACCGCGCAATCCACTGAAAACGGCTCCTTGATGGAGCCGTTTCTTTATCTGTGGGCGAGGGGGATACTCAAGCTCTGCTCTCTGCTCTCTGCTCTCTGCTCTCTGCTCTCTGCTCTCTGCTCTCTGCTCTCTGCTCTCTACAGTTTCCGCTTTGCTCTGTGGCTTGCTGTGGCCGTTTCTGGGTCATACGCCATATCCGTCGTCATAAAAAACGGGATATAAAAAAACCGGCACATAGGTGCCGGTTTGTCATTGCTAGCGTGTGCAGAGCAGCGGTTACACCACGCCCTGAGTACGCAGGTAATCCTCGTAGGTACCGCCGAAGTCGCGGATACCGTCTTCGCTCAGCTCCAGGATGCGGGTCGCCAGGGAGGAGACGAATTCGCGGTCGTGGGAGACGAAGATCAGGGTGCCCTTGTACATCTCGAGTGCCAGGTTCAAGGATTCGATAGATTCCATGTCCAGGTGGTTGGTCGGCTCATCCATGATCAGGATGTTGGGGCGCTGCATCATCAGCTTGCCGAACAGCATGCGGCCCTGTTCACCACCGGAGAGTACCTTGACCGGCTTTTTGATATCGTCCTGAGTGAACAGCAGACGACCGAGGATAGAGCGAACCGCCTGCTCATCTTCGTTCTCCTGTTTCCACTGGGCCATCCAGTCAAACACATTGAGATCGGTGTTGAAGTCTTCGGCGTGATCCTGGGCGTAGTAGCCGATCTGGGCATTCTCGGACCACTTGATGGTGCCGGTATCCGGCGCCAACTCTCCGACCAGGGTCTTGATCAGGGTCGATTTACCGATACCGTTGGTACCCAGAATGGCGACCTTTTCACCCACTTCCAGCATCATGTTGAGGCCCTTGAACAGGGGCGCCTCGCCGTAGCCTTTGGATACACCTTCGATTTCCAGGATGTTGCGGTAGAGCTTCTTCTCCTGCTCGAAGCGGATGAAGGGGTTCTGACGGCTGGAGACCTTCACTTCCTCAATCTTGATCTTGTCGATCTGCTTGAGGCGGGAGGTGGCCTGGCTGGACTTGGAGGCGTTGGCACTGAAACGGGAGACGAAGGATTGCAGATCGGCGATCTGGGCCTTCTTCTTGGCGTTGTCGGCCAGCAGACGCTCGCGCGCCTGGGTGGCGGCCAGCATGTAGTCATCGTAGTTGCCCGGATAAACGCGCAGCTCGCCATAGTCCAGATCCGCCATGTGGGTACAGACGGAGTTCAGGAAGTGACGGTCGTGAGAGATGATGATCATGGTGCTTTCACGATCGTTGAGCACCTGCTCCAGCCAGCGGATGGTGTTGATATCCAGGTTGTTGGTCGGTTCGTCCAGCAGCAGGATGTCAGGGTTGGAGAACAGCGCCTGTGCCAGCAGCACCCGCAGTTTCCAGCCCGGCGCCACTTCACTCATCGGGCCGTTGTGCTGTTCGATGGGAATACCGGCACCCAGCAGCAACTGACCGGCACGCGCTTCGGCGGTGTAGCCGTCATACTCGGCGACCAGCCCTTCCAGCTCGGCAGCCTTCATGTAGTCGTCATCGGTTGCTTCGAGGTTGGCGTAGATGGCATCGCGCTCGGCAATGGCCGCCCACAGCTCGGTGTGACCCATCATGACCACGTCCAGGACACGGGTATCTTCGTAGGCGAACTGATCCTGGCGCAGCTTACCGATGCGCTCATTGACGTCCAGGCTCACATTACCGCCGCTGGGCTCAAGATCGCCGCCGAGGATCTTCATAAAGGTGGACTTGCCACAGCCGTTGGCGCCAATAAGGCCATAGCGGTTGCCGCCGCCAAACTTGACGTTGATGTTCTCGAACAGCGGCTTGGCGCCGAATTGCATGGTGATGTTATTGCTGCTAAGCATAGTGTGTAAAAAAATTCCTTAATTATCAGCGCATTGCTGCACTGGTTGAAAATGCTGGGGCGCTATTGGGGCAAATGCCCATTTTTTTGCATCGAACTCCAGATAGAATCGACCTCACTTCGGCTGGCCGATTCGATCCATTTTCCATAGACCTCTTGCAACATTCTTGCAGAGTTGTGACCCATCTGTTCAGCTATGAACGCAAGGTTTCCGTGAGCGGTGATGTTCCAACTGGCATAAGTATGCCTAAGTTGATAGGCCCGGCGATAACGAACCCCAGATTTATTGATTGCAGCTCTCCATGGGGCCACCATGAAAACACCAGAGTAAAAAGGTGGCCTATCCGGCACAACTTTGGTTGGTCGGAAGACAGGGCGCAATGTTTGGCGCACGATCATGCCACCTGGTAGGTGCATGTCAATCTCTGCGTCCAAAAGTGCCCCAGTTATCTTGAATTGATCCTGTAGCGCATTCAGTGCTGGCGGCATAAGGTGAACGGTTCTTGTTCGGTTTGTCTTCGGCAGCTTGAACTGCATTTTTTGCTGAGTCAGGTTTCTCTGCACATGCATAACCCGATTCTCGAAATCAATATCACCCCAACTGAGAGCTCTCAGCTCACCTGGGCGGATCCCGGTGTAGGCGAGGGTCAGCAGCATGTTCTTGAACTGTCTGTTAGTTGTAACCTCGATCAGCCTTTGGAACTCCCAATGTTCGAACGGATCCGCGCTCTTTTCGGTGTTCAGCCGAGCAGCTGCAACGCGCACGTCAAACTCTCGTTCTACCAGTTCATTCCGCGCCGCCCAGCCAAGCAGGTTCCCAGCATGGGCAAGATAGGTTCTTACCGTTCTTGGCTTGCAGTCCGTGAGCAAGTGGTTGCGCAGTCTTTCAATATGCATGGGCAGCAAATCAGCTATTGGCATATCGCCGCCGAGAAACTCGGTCATTCTTTTGAACGCGCTGCGATATGAGCGCTTTGTCGATAAGCCAACAGTTGGCCCAGCACTCTCAACGAACGCGGCAGCGGCCTCAGCAAGCGTCATCCGGGTGGTTGTGCGCATGCCAAGACGGGAAAGTACCTTCGAGTTGGGGAAGTGCTTTGCATAGTCAAAGCTGCCAAGGGCAATCTCGTGCTTTATCGCCGCTAGTTTGTTCGCTGCGAATTTGACGTTTGCCTTGGTGATGGGGATGTCCAATACCTCTCTGCACCGGCGCCCCTTATAACTGAAACAGATCCGGAGCTTGTTGCCATGAACCTCTACTCCAGTCAGCCCGGCAACCAGAGAGGATTGGTTATCTATTGCGCTGACTCGACCCATTTGTCGTACTCCTCGACGCTGTAACGAACCTGACCATCAGGGCCATACTTCCAGATTATTCCTTCTGGCCACTCACCCTTCAGGCGGCGCCCCTCTGCGGCCTTCTCGGTCATCCCTGTCAGGGCCTCAAAAAGGCGTGGTTTCACCCATCTTGCGCACGGGTAGATGTAATTTCCTTGCATGTGGTCCTCGCGATTAAAAGAGACTCGAGCCGGTGACGCCCGAGCTGGTTGTAGTAAAAGGTTTGAACTTGCTTGCGGGAGTTGGCCGCCTGGTCAAGGCGGTATTCCCCCAGTTCGGTGGTTTTCAGGTTGTGCTGGTTGGCCAGCCTGCCGATTGCTTGGGCGCTCACCCCCAGTTCCTTACCCAGATCGGTTGCGCTCCAGAGCTGGCCAGTTACCCGCGGCGCTTCGATAGGTAGGTCGAAATGCGCCAGGATGCGGCCGATCTCGGCTAGCTTGGCCGATTGGGAAAGGGTGGGGGAGAGTACGGTATTAACAAGATCGTCCAGCAGTTGGCTGCTCTGGTCGATGAGTTGTAGCTGTTGCATGGCGTGGCCCTCCTGTCCTTGAGGATGGGGCGCCAATTGGATTGAAGGAAGGGCCGTTATTTGGCAGGAAAGTTCTGCTTGCGGTAGCCGGCGTCGTAGAGTGCCTCTGCATAGATGCGGCCAACCGTATCCCAGCTTCCGTGATGCGGGCAGTGCTGCTTCATTTCATCGATCGCTTTATCGCGCTCGGTGCGGATAGGGCGGAAGCAACCGTAGTTTGCCTGTTCAACCAGCACCGTAGCGATATTCGGGTTTCGCGATTTGAAGGTGAATGCAGCAAGAGTGAATATCCCGCACTCAAAATGAGCAATTACAGTTACCCTGTCTCCATCCATTAGATCTGGATGCCATGGGTCATCAGCATCACCAGTACCGCCACAAAACTCACATTCAGTACCAACAGGTGGCAGCTCCCCGCGCTCGAACCAGTCGTTGCGGTCGATACTGAATTTTTCATCCATCAGTTCAGGCACAGCCGCCAGCATGTTCTCGGCGTCCTTGGTCAGGAGCGCGGTTACGGCTGGCTCAGAGAGGTCAACTGGCCGGCGTTCGAGGGTGTCGCGCCAGTCGCCGAGGACATACTCAGGAATTTGATCTCCTGATGGATATGCAGCCCTCGCTTCGTGTCTTGTTTCCCACCCATTCTCACTTACTCTTGGCTCCTCTACGCACCAGAACCACATGCCGTCATCACGCTGACACAACCAATTTGCCCACTCCGGCGCATCAGCCCAGCTCGGCTTGTTCTGCAACTCTGCGCGGCGGGCCATGTATTTCTCCTTGGTGAACCAGTTACGCTCAAGGTCAAACACCCTAGCGCAAGCCCAAGAGTCACAGCCGCTCCTTGCTATGAATTCGCACCATGGCTCGAGAGTGCCACCGGTGATGCGTACCAGCCACGTCAAATCGTCTTCCATACTCATCCCTTCACAAACAGGTCGGCCGCCACGATGACGGCCAGAATGTTAATGGCCAGGATTGCGATCCCGGCCGCCTTTTGTTTGGTCACGCCGCCTCCTCATGCAGTATTGAGGTCAGGATCACCGGCTTACCGAGCTTGATTGCCAGAGCGTGTTCGGCGGTAGCCCCGGCGCTGCGCTCCCAGTTGGGGAGCAACACCAGCTGATCGGCCATCTTGACCATTTCAATGCAGACGGCCATGTATTCGTGCTGCTCAAGGCCATCAGGCAGGATTGCTGGATTGAGCGCCACGTGGCCAAGGCTTTGCAGGCGCAGCGCCTCCTTGTTGAAGGCGTCGCGGTTGAAGTTGGGCAGGCCTGACATAGGGCCAGAGATGAATATCTTCATTTCCGTATAACTCCAGTGATGTGCGACCAAAGCCGCCCAGTTTTAATGTGATTTACAGTGGCCAGAGAAACGCCGTACTTCTTAGCGAGCTCACTTTGAGTTGATGCCCTCTCCTTAATCTCATCAAACAGCCGTTCAACAATCGCTTCGGTTAGGACCGAGTTTTTGTGCTCACTCCCCCTTTTCGCTACCGTTACTCTCCTGCCTTTCTTGTCCATATCCTTTACGTTATCCATGTTGCTGCCATGGAATAAATGCTCTGGGTTAACGCAGGATGGGGTGTCACACCGATGCAGTATGCACTGGCCGTGATACCCATCAGATTTAGGTATTTGCCCTATAAAAAGCTCGTATGAGACCCTTGATGCGGTAACCATAGAGTTCCTTCTCTTACCCTCATGGTTGCAAGCTCCGCCAACAGAAAATTTTCCGTAACCTTTTCTATCTTTGGCGCCAGTCCACACCCAACAACCAGAGTCGGAATTGATGGCTGCTTTGCTGAGAAACCGCCTCTTGAAGGCTTCTACATCCTTAATCTCAATCCCGGCGATATAGATTTTTGCCATGGTGAATCCTTGAATAGAAAGCCCCGGGCTTGCCGGGGCTCTGGTTATGCCCGCCAGCCGCGGTACCCGATAAAGCCCGGTGCCAGCACCTGCCGGAGGGGCAGGACGGGGAGGTGGGCTATCAGGGTCTTGAGCTGGGGGTTATCGGGTTGGCTGTCGATGGTGACCCGGGCGCCGGGGTTGATGCGGAGGTATCTGGCGCGGGTCTCTTCGGCTTCGGTGCGGGTCAGTCCGGGCTGGATGATGGGCTCGCGGAATCGCACGGCTCACCTCCTTGCTGCTTGGGCGCGGCGGCGAGCATGGCACGGTAATCTCTAGCCACCCTCTCTCTGGCTCTCTGCTGGTGAGTGCAGCTTTGCGCCTCCATTTTTCCTGCGAAGTATGCCTCCACCATCTCAGTAGTTGGCTCCACCGGCACCAGCTGCCAGCCTTCTGGCGCTATCTTGTGAACGGCCGCCATCAGCAGGTCAAAA
The DNA here is from genome assembly GCF_027705265.1 of Aeromonas sp. QDB11. NCBI lineage: Bacteria > Pseudomonadati > Pseudomonadota > Gammaproteobacteria > Aeromonadales > Aeromonadaceae > Aeromonas > Aeromonas sp. QDB11. Next base: position 80,883 of record NZ_JAPDBM010000002.1, read on the forward strand.
TTGATCTTTCCAGCCAACACGGCGTCGATGCTGGACACTATCGACTGCACGATCTGTATTTCAGACTCAGGGCACGATAGCGGAGAAACGTACCTGCGCGCACGCCGCAACAACTCCGCCAGCATCAGCTCGTGCTTGTGGTGATTCGCCAGCAGCTCCAGCCTCGATCGCAGCGGGTGCTTATCCGGCACGACACCGACAAGGATGGCGTTGCTGATTGCGATCCCGGTGTTGTTGCGCTCCTCAAGGAGCTGATGAATGCGCTGGCGCAGTGGTTCGACGGCGGCAAAGGGGACGAAAGCCCCCTCTTTGCGTTCTTCCATGACCGGCCCTGTGGCGGTCAGCTCAAGATCGTATCGCTTCATAGTGGCGCCTCCTCACCACCCAGGGCATTGAACAGGGCCGGGATGAACTGGGAGAGCTCGCCGGTCACCAGTGCAAAGTCGGCGTCCATGCGGGCAACCGGATCCTCGCTGGTGATGTCGTCGTTCTGCTCGCGCATGTCCTCGCTGAATTTGAGGCGCTTGATGGAGAGGTCGTCGCCCAGCACAAAGCTGAGGCGCTCACCCCAGTTCAGGGCCAACTTGGTGACCAGCTTGTCGTTGGCCAGGTGATTTTTCACCTCGTCGGTCATCAGGTCTTGCTGTTTGAAGCGGGCGATCCCGCCGTGCTCCATGGCGCTGCGTAGCTCGGATTCATCCTCCAGGGTGAAAGCTGCCGGCAGGTTTCCCTCTTGCAGCCACTCGGTCATGGTGATCTCGGGTGGGTTCTTGAGCGCCACCGGCACCACCGGCAGGCTGCCAATGGACTTGCGAAGCAGAGCCAGCACATCGTCCGCCTTCTTGGCGGAGGAGGCATCGACCATCAGCAGGCCGTCGGCCGGGTTGATCCAGGCGAAGGTGTTGGCGGTACGGCTGAATGCCCGGGGCAGCAGGGTGTGAAGCAGCTCCTCCTTGAGAGCCTCCTCCTCTTTCTTCTTGAGGGTGCGCCCCTGCTCGAACTCGATTGCCCCGACTTTCTCTGCCAGTTGTTCCTTGATGACGGCGGTCGGCAGGATCTTGTCCTCGCGGCGGGCGCACAGCAGGATCTGGCCGTTGGCGGCATGGATCAGGGTGTGGCCGAGCTTGCCGAAGGGTCGGGTCCAGCCAAAGCGGGAAATATCCTGGCTGCCGCAGGGGGTGAAGGCACACGCCACCAGTTGGTTTTCCAGCTGTTCGTCGGTCAACTCGAACGGGCGGGTGAAGCGGTAAACTTGAAGGTTTTTAAACCACATGGTCTGGGTCCTTTGGTCGGTTAGTTGCGGGCTTTCTTGGCCTGCAGGTGGTGGAGCTTCTTGGCTGCGGCCTCGGCGGTTTGCCGGTCACAGGTTGCGCCTCCGGGCAGGATGAACTTGCCGGGCTGCTTGGGATGGGGCATGACGACGCCCAACCCGATGACTACTGCGCCGCAGTAGGGGTTTTCTGTCTTTTGCATGGGAGTCCTATGAGCTATCCACAGTTCCTGTGTGGCTGGCGGTGGATGGATTGGGGGTATCAGGCTGCGGACTGCTCTGGTAGTGATGGAGCTTCGTTGCCCCAGCAGTCCCAGCCTGGGGCGGCCGAACGGGCAAAGAGCTCGATGCGTGGGACATCACCGCACAGCTTTTCGATGGCCTCTCGGCACTCGTGCGGCTTTTCGCTGTGGCGCCCCACCTTGGCTCGAATGACCGAGCGGACAGCCTTGTCCACTACCAGATTGCTGACTTTGCCCTTGATGCCGATCAGGGCGCACTCCGCACCGGCCCGTGTCGCCCACCCCATACCGAAGTGGGGGTTGTCGTTTACGGTGCGCTTCTCCCACACCAGGCCGGTCATGGTCATGATCCGGAACCCCCAGGCTTGGCACAGGTCGATGGCCTCTTGTGGCATGCTGCCTACCCACCACATGACCAGCATGCAGTTGTCGTCTGCCAGCCTCGCCACTGGCAGCGCCTTCATGTCCTCTATCGAGGTGACGCTGTACACCTGCGCGGCTCCGCTTTTCATTGAGCCGCCTGACTTCTTCGATTTGAATTGCCAAGCCGGATCCGCGTAGATCACCCGGTACTTGCGGCTGGTGCTGTGGATGTCGATTTTCATGCCGCTTTTCTCCCGGCGAGCCCCACCAGTTTACGCGCTCGTGTCTGCTTGAGACTGTCTTTCACCTTGAGCGGGGTCAGACTGTGGTCGATGGCGTCCAGTTCTGCCAGCGCAGCAGACAGCGCGTCCAGGTCATTGGTCAGCTCGGCGTTTTTGAGCGTCGCCCCACCAACGTCAAACAGGCAGCTTTCTTTGTATTGCTCGAACAGGTACTTCTTGACCTCTTTCGGCATGGCCTTTTGCTTAACCAGGCCTACATCTCCGCTTTGCAGCGGCACCGCATCCCAGTGATACCCAGCAGATGTTTCAACCCGGTAGATATACATGTGATCACGACTTACCAGCTCGTCACCTGTAGGCTTGAATGTTTCAGCCACCACGCACGGGCGCCTGTATAGGTAGTAATGGATGCCAGCAGCCTCGATGATCTTTTCCACTTGCAGCCCTTCCAGCATCATCCGGTGCTGGGTGTTCGTGATCGCATCCTTGGCTTGCAGCACAGACCTGGTAGCACGCATGAGCAGACTTTCGGTGCGCTGGAGTTTCATTTTCAGTTCGTTGAGCTCTGTTTCGCGCTTGGCGCCTGAGTCTTCCAGGCGCTTGATGCGCTCGCGCAGCTTCTTCATCTCTGGCTTTGCGCGGTGCCACTCGTCAGCATCGCGCTTATAGGCATCACGCTGGGTCGCCACCTGGGCGCTTGCTACTTCTATCTTGCGTACCTTGTCCTCGTCCTGTCGTCGGGCTGCAATCAGGCGGGAGCTCTGGATCTTGAGTTCGTTGTGCTGATTGCGCTCGCCATCGAGTTCGAGGTTGGCAGCACTAAGGCGATCATAGAGTGCATTCTCGCTATCAATCATGCAGTTGGAGGCCGTGATTATGGCCTCGGAGTTGCTGATTACCAGAGCCCGCAGGCCCTGCAGAGCGGCTCGGGTTGTGTCATTAGTGGTGCTGGCCAGCAGGTCAATCTGGGCCAGAATGGCGGCGGCAGCGGCATTGGCCACCTCTCCGGCTGTGATGCCGGTGGTTTGTTCGGTCATAGTTGGTCCTCTGGGAGAGCAAAAGCCCCGTTGGCGGCGGGGCGGGTGATCAGTAGTTGATGGTCAGATGGTCGATCTTGTTGCTGGCGATGTGCTTGACGAGGTTCACGGCGACATCCTCAGCGAGACCCAGCCCCATCAAGTCCATCACGATGGAGCTGTTGATCCGGCCGCGGTGCTCACGGTCGGCCAGGCGGCGGGCGATCTCTTCATCCTTGAGGCGCTGTTCGTCGGCGATGCGTTGGCGCTCCTGCTCAGCGGCGGCCTTCGCTGCAAGCTCTGCTTCCATCCTTGCTTGGGCAGCAGCCTGCAGGCGGCGCTGTTCTGCCTGTTCAGCTTCGGCAATGCGGCTGGCCTCTGCCTCCTGGCGGGCCTTCTCTGCGGCTTCGGCATCGCGGATTGCCTGTTGCTCACGCTCTTTGGCTTCGCGTTCGCGGCGCTCGGCATCGAGGCGGGCTTGCTCTTGACGCTGGGCCTCTGCGGCGGCAGCCTGCTCTGCGATGCGGCGTTCACGATCTTCCTGCTCGCGGGCGGCAGCCTCTTGGCGCAGGCGTTCCAGCTCGGCGGCTTGTGCTTCACGCTCCTTGGCCTTCTCTATGACTGTGCGCAGGTGCAGCACGGCGGCATCCTTGGCTACGCCAGCCTGGGCGGTCATCTCTTCCCAGCTGTCGTCGATGGCGATCGCGTCAATCTGCTGCAGGTAGTGCTCCAGCTCGGTGCTCGGCAGCTCTGCGGTGGCCTGCTTGGCATCGGCGAAGGCGGTCATGCGCTCCTTGAGGGCGGCGACCCGGGCTTCCTCTGCCGCTTCGTACTGGGTGAGCGGGGCACGCACTTCCTCTTTCAGGGCGTCGAGGGTGTCGCGGATCAGCTTGCGGTTGGCGTCAATTCGCGCCGGGATCTCCTTGTACTTGGCGGTCAGCTCTTTGCCGACACCATCCAGATGTGATTTGGTCTTGGCTACGGCATAGGCGATGCTAGCGATCTCCTTGCGACCTTTGGCGGTGGTCACATCAGGCACCAGGCTGGATGCCTTCTGGCGGATATCGGCCAACAGCTCAGTCACCCCTTGACCCTCGGTAAACAGGGCGACGGCGGTGGTGGGTTCGATGACAACCAGCTGGGTCTGGGCGGTGTCGGTCTTGGCTTGTTCGGTCATGACGGGGTCCTTGTGGCGCTCGGCCATAAAAAAGCCCGCTGGTTGGCGGGCTGGATGGGTTGAAGTGGTTGGTTACGCTTGCGGCTGGTCAAGTTGGCGCTTGCGCTCGCCAGCGATCTGCTTGATGCCTTTGACTATCTGCGGGTCGCCGGTGCCGTTGGCCCACTCCCACGCGGCGGTGTAGGCTCTTTGCCACTCTTCGCCGGAGGATGCGCCCTCAATGGCGGCGCTGTGGTCAGCGTAGGCGCTGGCGTGGTCAACCCGCTCGACCGTTTCGATGTGCGGTTCAGGCTCTACTACCTCAGTCACCTGGGTTTGCTGAATAACTGAGCCTTCACGAGCTGATTTGATTTTGTCGAGTACCGCGCTGGTGCGACTAACAGGCTTTTCCTGCTGGATTCTTGGCGATGCCGGTGTGATATCTTTCTCTTCAGGGTAATCCTCCACCTCTTCCGCCACCTTGAGGCCCTTGAGTACATCAGCGAACACATCGCGCAGGGCGAAGGCGCGAGCGCGAATTGAGAGCATCCGCTGCAGGTTCTTCTTGTAGGTGTCTTTGTTGAGGTGGCCAGCGAGGCGCGCATCCTCCTCCGAGAAAGTGCGGGTCTCTTCCGGTTCGCCACGGCGTTTGACACTGCAGGTGGCGGTTTTGGTGGCAGAGTCCCAGTCCTGCTTGATGTATTCGCACAGGCCAGAGCCGCGCACCAGGGCGACCAGAGCGTCACCCCATACCGCTGGCACGTTGTTGATAACGGCGATGTTTTGCAGGGCTTGCAGAGGTTTGAGGCCAATTTCAGAACCCCACTGGCAGGCGACCAGCACATCTCCAGGCTTCCCCTGATAGGACTTCGGAACGAGATTGGAATTGGCCAGCATGTCCGCCAGCTGCATGGCTTCCTGCAGGTTCTGCGGTTCCATCAAAAAGCCGCCAATTGGCGGCTTGGTTACTCGGCTTTTCTGAACCGGCTGTACGTCGTGAATCATGGCTGTGCCCCTTAATTAACCCGGAATGTGCGGGTGGTTGATGCTTTGGTGAAGGCTGCATAGGTAGCTGGATCGGCCTTCTTGAAGGCCGTGGAGTCGAATCGATTGGTGGTAACCTGTTTCCAGGTTGCCATGGTGGCGCCGTTGCGGATGAGAACCTGAGCCCCACCCATGAACGACTGGATCTGGCTATCCACTTCTTTCTTCTGCCCCTCAAGTTCAGAGATGGCTTCGCTGATATCTTTCCGCTCAATGAGAAGTGCCATCACATCAGCATCCGCCTCTATGACTTCGCAGGCTGGATCCGCTTCGGTTGGCTCAAGTTGCGCCGCACCTTCCGGTGGTAGGTCAGCAATAACACAGTCGAACCAGAAGTTAGTGGCAGCCTCAATCATTGCTGCGATCAGGTCTTCATTGCGCGGAATGGTGTAGATCCGGTAGTCGCGCCCGTCGATAAGCACAGCCAGATCTGACTCTTGCCGCCCGGTGACCAGCATGTAGTGCTGGCACTGGAGCAGATAGCTCTCTGGTACTTCATCGCAAGCCGTGATGAGGTTGCCGTTCTCGTCGTAGACGTTGCCGGGACCGAAACCAGCCTTCTTGGCGGCGAACCCACTGGCCGTCTTGCACTCCAGCACCTTGTGGTCACCGACCATTCGGTCAACGTTGCCGACCATCCATGGAGCCACCTCTGCCTGATAGTGGGTGTCATCGACAGTTACCACCTGCCCGGTGCGCTCGGCGTATTCGTCGGCAACCACTACCTCAAGCTTGTGTCCCCAGTGGATAGCAGGTTTGTCGGACAGGTCATCCGGCGTCTTTCTGCCGGTCTTGACCAGCCACAGGTCGAACGGAGTTTGATACTTGTTCAGACCAAGGATGGTGCCTATTTCAGAGCCACCGATCCCGAGACGGCGGCGCAGGTGCCACTGCTCATCAGCACTTAAGGTTGATTGGTCGATCCCGGCCAGCAGCCTGTCACAGTAGGCTTGGTGTTGCTGGCGCATGGTCATGGTATTGGCTGGCGCGTTCATCCTTTGCCTCCTTTAAATTTGACGATGACATCATTTGCCTTGCGCAGATTCTGCTGACTTGCCTCATGAAACAGCGCTTCAAGCGCCTCCAGCAGCTCGTCGCGCTGCTGATCAGCCTCCAGCAGCTGGGTTCCGACGGCAGCGACAAGGCCTTTCTGCTCCAGTTCATCTGTCGGCAGGCCGCGGCACGCATTCACGCAGGCCACGATGCGGCGCGCGTTGTCCTTCGTGTCAACATCTGCGATAAATCCGTCGCCGACATACCCACTAGGTGTGGTTACCATGCGCCCGCTACATCCACCCAAGACCCAAGGCTCACGTTCGTGTTTATTACTCATGCTGCGCTCCTGTGCTGGTATTGCTCAAACTGCTCGTCGCTCATAGCGTCGTGCAACTGGGCAACGTGGTCATTCCATGCCTGTTTGGCCATGGCTTTCAGTGCCGCATCCATCAACTGCTGGATAATCTGGGTGAGCGGCACCTTGTCGCCGGAGGCCATCAACAGGTAGATGGCTTGGTTGAGTTGGGCGGCGCGCTCTGGGTCCACCTCGGCGAGCAGGGTGGCGGCATCGGTGTCGAGCTGGCCGGTTAGAAGCAGCGGGAAGTTGGTCTCAACCCACCGGGCAACCCACTCAGCTTCGGCGTTCGCCTCTGCCTCTCGGCTTTCCAGAAGGGCGAGCATGGTGGTTTCGCTGGTCATAGCGCTACATCTCCATTTCTAGCCGCAGGGCGCGCTTCTCGTGGTACTCCTCGATGGCGCGGCGGGTGGCGGTGCGTTCGCTGGCGCTGCGGCGTTCTGCTGCGCTGGGTTCGACGCTCACGCTGTAGCGGTGTTCAGTGCGGGGCGGCATGGAGCCGCGAAAGCCCATCACCTGGGCTTCGGTCAGATTTTTCATGGTCGGGGTCCTGTGGTGGTAAATTAGGTGCTAGTCACGCTAATAGTCAGTTGCTTGCCGCGCCCCATGAAATCAGCCAGGGCGGCGACTCGATCCTGTTGCTGGGTGATGCGGTGGCGCTGGCTTGCGTCCAGTACATCAAGATTGACGTTGACGCTAACCTCTACTAGCTTGCGGGTCTCGCGTTCCAGCGTCTTGGTGTACTGCTTGGCGGCAATGGCTATCTGTTCGGTCGGGTGAGCGATCTCGTAACCGTGCCCCCGCTTGATGTCGAGGTAGATTTTGCGCTCGGTAAGTAATAACTCCCGTAACTCATTGACGCTACGCAGCACCTGCCACTCATAGTCATCGCGGGCCGCGTCGTATTCTGGGATGCTGGCGTATTTTTCCGGGAAGGGGCGCTCCAACCCCAGCATGCGGCGCAAGTCTGCGTGACTGATGAAATCACCGTAGTTCAGCCCTAGCGCATCCCAGGCTGTCAGTTGTTCTTCCTGAGTCATCCGGCCACCTCCACAGTGAAGCGGCCGTAAGTGCCGCCGCAGGCTGGGCGCCAGTCGCCTACGCCCACATAGCGGCCAGCGTTACCGAGCACCGTCAGCAGTTCGCTGCGATCCAGCCTGGCGTCGTCAAATTCGATGTGAAAGACCAGTTGCCAGCCAGCCGGGAATCGCGGGCGGTGGCGCATCACCCTGGCCGTACCAACCTTGACGCTCTTTGCTAGCGAGAAGCCAGGGGTATCAACTAACTGCTGAGGGTCTTGCGGGCCGTCATAGTGGAGTGTTACTTCATCTTCCAGCACCAGCAGGCTGCGCTTGAATTCGGTGCCCAGCTTGTTGAGCTTGGCCGCCTCGGTCAGGCAGGCTTTCAGGTTGCTGCCAGGCAGGTGGATGCCACTGGCCTTACTGTAGTAGATCGCCCCCAGTAGTTCGGAGCGGGCGATATCCTCGTGGTCGGTGTCGGATTTCTTGCGCTTGGAGGTCAATGCCTTGTGCGCCTTTGTCATCGGATCCAGCGGGTCGCTAAAGCGGTCGCTGTGCATCAGTAACGGGGTTGACCCCGTCAGTGTCAGTTTCAGTGTAGTCATCTTTTAGTCCTCGTTAAATTGCCCTTCCGAGCCCTTGCCCCACCACGCCAAGCCCCTCCGAACCGCGCCGGGGTAGGCCAAGCCGCAGCTTGTTAACGCTCTCGCGTCGCAAAACCGACTCACTGAATCGGCTTTACGCTCGTCTGAGCCCTTGCCCCGCCCGACCTTGCCGTGCCTCGCCGAGGCGTGCCGTGCCGCGCTGCGCCGCAGGGCCAAGCACACTCAACGAATGCGCTTGGCGCTGGGCGGTTTTTAACGAGGTCCGCCACCTCCCGTGCCTCGCCACGCCATGCCACACCAAGGCAAGACATGCCTTGCCTCGCTAGGCCTCGGCCTGCAACCCACTGATGCAATGGGCTCTAGGCTGGCCACTGTTGCCAGTGGCTAGCTGTCACCTTCCAGCGCCATGTTCCGGTTTGACGGGTTAATGGCGATCTGCCGGGCCAGCAGATTGCGAGCGGTGACTGCCCAATCCGAGTTGTTAAAGAGCGGTGCAATCCTGAATTCAGGCTGCAAGAAGCCAAGACACACTCGCGGTGTCTATTAAATGCGTCTTGGCTACGGCGCTATCATGGAAGCGCCAGACCCGGGAAATCAGATGGAATCGATGTGGTACTGCATGCGTGCGATCAGCATGGCTCTGTGACCTTTCGGGATGCGGCCCAGTCGCTCATTGGCGATGGCGCGCTTTTCTGCCAACTTCTGGCGGCGGATATCGTCTGCGATTTCGCTGACGCGGCGGTGGAGGCGTGCTCTGCGAGCTTTGTTGCCGCTTACGTGGTCAGCGATAGTGGCAATGATCTGGTCTGCGCGATGCGCGGCTCTGGAAAAAAGGCGTCTGGTCATGGTACATTTACTCCTGTTGGCGAGTTGGTCCTCGCTAATTCCCACCGGGTCAACTGGTTGGGGTCCTGATTGTCGGGGTTGGTCCCCCGACCGTCTCTGACTGGGGGTGGTACCCTGGTCCTTCAAAGCCCGCCCTGTGCGGGCTTTGTCGTTCTTACGCGCTGGTCAGGCGCTTTTCACTTCTGCCCTGGTTAGGGGCGGGGTCCTGATTGCCGAGTGGTACTCAATTCTTTACTGGTCTTTCACTCCGCCAGTTCCGGAGGTTTGGTAGTCTCATCCGCTTGCCAGTGCGTTCTCTAAAGTGGACGATGAGGAAATCGTAATCTTTAGTGAACGACAGGTCAATGCCGATCTCTAAAATAAACGATATTTTTTTTGAACAACAAAAAACCCGCCGAAGCGGGTTGGTATGGGCCTACACCAATGACTATTTCTTAGATGCTGCCATGCAGTAACGGCACCACTTTGTTAGTCCATCAGGTTGATTACTGTTCTTGTCAAAGTTTGTTTTTAGTCTGCGTTTATGACAGTGAGGGCAGGTTTTGTGGTGGCGATCATCTGAGTGTGATAACTCCATGCATGAAGAGCACCACTTGGTCAGGCCATCTTCACTATTCGGGTTTGGTCTGAAATGTGAATTGGATAGGGGCTTCTTACACTTCTGGCAAACCTTGCCCTTGCTGGCAATTCCAGTCACCTTCACGGCATCAATGGTCGCACCATTTGGGGTGACATCTTGGTAAGTGGTTGTCAGATTGTTGCCTGCTGCATGTGTTGTCGAGGTGCTTGGAATACTTTTTCGGTGCGACACACTCACAGTGATTGCCTGCTGAGTTGAAACTGGCGTTGGGGGTTGCTGAACTTTACTTGGAGCCATAAATCTATCAACACCCTCACTTTTCCAGTCCAAGCTCCGAGAATCAGTCTCTCTGACCCTTTCGTAGGTGACTTGGCCGGTATTGGTTTTGACGGTGTGACTTTCCCGTATAGTGGTCACATCCTTTGTTTTTGTCTTGTTGTTAAACCAAACGTAGGCACCTATTCCAAGTGCGGCCAACAACAGCACATCAGAAGACTCCATGTCTGCATTTTCTCCTTATTTTATTTCCCTGCGACGCAATTCAGATAACTTTCCAAGAACGACTGCCTCCTCTGACGTAACTGTACCGAGTCTCGGGTCATCAACTCCGTAAACCCAGTCATCAATTCCAGCCATGGCTCGGAGTAGTCTGACTTGGCCGCTTTTCAGAAGTTGAATTAACATCACCGCTCCATCTTCCAGTTTTCGGTCTGCCAAATTGATGATGCACATATCTCCAGCCACTATTCCTGACTTGGACAAGTGGTCATTGCTTGCTTCTATCGCGATGCTATGGCTTTGATTTTCAGCAACCACATACCTACCGCTATCCATGTTTGGCATCATATCGGTAGCTAGATTCTCTACATCTGAGAGAGTCCATACCGGAACTTTGTCTGAATTGAACTGGATGTCATTTAGCAGATCGCTACTGCTTCTCCCCGTGTATAGCCAGATTGGATCAACCCTAAGAACTTTGGCTATTGAGATCAGTGATGAAACTCGCATCTCGCGATTCGGGTTGTTAATGGCATTACTGATCACGCTCTTGGATAAACCTGTGCGTCGAGCTAGCTCAGACATACTGATCCCCAGCTCCTGCAGCTTTTCCTCAAGGCGTTGCCCGAAAGTTTTCATCCACGACCTCTTGTTCTCTGTAGAGACTAAATTGTAAATCCAGCATCGATCACTTTGGGGGACGCTGCTGATTGACATCGTTCTCTATAGAGGACATCATTTGAAGCGTACCTACCAACACAGGACCCCGACCAATGAAGAAACATGAAGTCATCAAATATTTCGGAAACATGGCCAAAGCCATGAAAGCGATCGGTATATCCAGAAGCCTTGCCGCGAAGTGGGGGGAGGTAGTTCCCGCCCAGCATGCCGTCAGCTTTGTTATTGCCAGCAATGGTGAGCTGCGACTGGGGCTGGAGGATTACTCCCTCAGCAAGACTCAAGACCAAGCTGCCTAACCAGCAGTTGAACCACCAACAGGACTCCATATGACCAATTTGAGCATCATCACCAGTACCGAGATGACTATGGGCACCCGCGAGATTGCGGAGCTGCTTGGTAAGCAACATAGCAACATCAAAATTTCCGCCCAGCGCCTCGCTGTATCTGGCGTTATCGGAACCCTTGCAACGCAAGAGTTCTCCCATAACGGCAACGTCTACGAGGAATACCGCCTCAATAAGCGCGACTCGCTGATCCTTGTGGCCCAGAACTGCCCCGAGTTTACCGCCCACATTGTGGACCGGTGGCAGGAGCTGGAATCTCAGCAGGGGCCGCAGATCCCACAGACCTACGCAGCGGCCTTGCTGGAAGCTGGCCGCCTTGCACTGGAAGTGGAACAGAAAAACCATCTGCTTGCAGTTCAGGCTCCCAAAGTTGCATTTGCCGATCGTGTTGCCGGTGACGACAAGGGCGTCAATATCGGCAACTACGCCCGCGCCGTGGGCCTCGGCCAGAACGTGTTGTTCCGTGCTTTGCGTGAGCATCGCATCCTCATGAGTGGCGGTAATCGGCATAACTTGCCGTTCCAGGACTACATCGAGCGTGGTTACTTCACCGTCAAAGAGGGCACTCGCACTCACAACGACGAGACGATAACCACTTTCACTCCGATGGTGACAGGAAAAGGCCAGCAGTGGCTGACAAAGCGCCTGATTGATCTCGGCTACCTGAAACCAATTGCCGCCTAACCACCGGCCAGCTCCATTACCACCAGAGGACCAACACCATGGGCGTACCTTGCAAGCCTGAGCATGAAAATATGAGCACCATTTCCCCGCTGCGAGTGAGAGGCACCGTTGCCCATCGCTCCGTGTGGCAGGAAGTCGGCGCCGAAGTCGGCATGACTGAAACCGCATTTGCCCGCACCTCGCTGCTGATGCTGCTCAATTCCATATCAAAGCATGAACCCCAGATACTGGCGAGAGCCGTCAAACGGGCCAATCGGAGCCTGATCGAGCAAGGGTATCCACCCGTCACTGTCGAGGAGATCCTGAAAGGGGATGGCCTGCCAGAGCGCGGCCTGCTGACCTTCTCGCCGCAAGATGAGGCCATCTATGACGAGGAGCGCCCCAAGAAGCCGGTGCAAAAGCTCAAAGATCTCATCAATTTCGTTTTAGGGAGATAACAATCATGTTCAGCAATACCAAACCACGCCCGAAACCCGAGCATGTCACCGATCGGGATAACGTAGTCCTCAAGGCCGTAATGCACGAGTTGGCCCTGCATCTGGACGATGACTCGGTGATCACCATTGCGCAGGCCGCTGGTACTGACCGTACCGCGACCCGGCTTTCCCGCGAGCTGATGGCCCGCAAGATCGAACGCGCCGAGAAGCAGCCAAGCGCATAACCATTATCAATCAGGCCCGCCTCACCACCGGGCTGTTAATTCAGGACCTCAACATGACCATGAACCCAACGGCCCCGCTGGGCCACCCCCTTTGTGCCGATCTGGATCACTGCCCGCAATGCGGCAGCGAGCTGCGCACCGGTACCGATGACCGCTCATTTGAATGCCCGGGGTGTGACTACACCGAGCAGGAGGTGGCGGCATGAAAGCAATCGACCTTTTCGCTGGACTTGGTGGCTGGTCTACCGGCGCCGTGATGGCTGGCTGCGAAGTGCTTTGGGCTGCCAACCACTGGCAGGAAGCTGTGCACTGGCATAGCGAGAACCACCCTGATACCCAGCACATCTGCCAAGACCTGCATCAAGCCGACTGGACGCAGGTGCCGAGTCATGACCTGTTACTCGCCTCACCATGCTGCCAGGGGCACAGTAAAGCTCGTGGCAAGGCAAACGGAAACCCGCAGCACGATGCCAGCCGCTCCACTGCATGGGCCGTGGTGTCTGCTCTCGAGTTTCACCGGCCGCAAGCCGCCATCGTCGAGAACGTTCCTGAGTTCCTTGATTGGTCGCTGTATCCGGCATGGGCGGCAGCCATGCAGGCGCTGGGTTATTCCTTGGCGCCGCATGTGGTCAATTGCGCCGATCTCGGGGTGCCACAAGAGCGGATCCGCATGTTTATCGTCTGCACCCGCTCAGCAAACCCATTAATCCTGAACCTGCCGAAGATGGAGCATGTCCCGGCGTCGCAGTTCATTGACTTCAACGCTGGGCGCTGGTCACCAATAGCCAAGCCGGGGCGGGCGGAAGCAACGCTGGAGCGGGTTGCTAACGGTAGAGCCGTCCACGGCGACCGGTTCGTGATGAGCTACTACGGCAACACCCGCACCGGGCGAAGCATTGAGCGCCCGATCGGCACTATCACCACCCGCGATCGCTGGGCTGTTGTGGACGGCGACAGGATGCGGATGCTCACGGCAGAAGAAAACCTGCTGGCAATGAGCTTCCCGCGCGATATCAAGCGCCCAGACAACCACCGGCTGACCGTTCACATGGCTGGCAATGCAGTTCCGCCACTGGCTGGCAAGCGGATCATTCAGGCACTGGTGGAGGCAGCATGAACACCGTTATCAAATTCCCGGGGGCAGGCGCCCCCATTTCCAAACCTATCAGCAGAGGTAGCAACGTGAGCGAAAATGCCCGCAATGGCTTCCGCCTCGCTTACTCGTCGATGCTGAATGCCCCCTGGTACAAGGATGTAGCCAAGAAGTCCGTGTGGCTGCATTTGCTGCTGGATGCGGCCTACGAGAGCCGTGAAGTCACCTTCAATGGCAACCGCCTCACCATTCATCGTGGTCAGCTGGCTTGCTCTGCTCGTTCGCTCGGGAAAGCGTGTGGCGTATCTGAGGATCAGGCTCGTCGGGCGCTGGACTATTTCGAGGAGGAGGGGGCGATCGGCAGGACGACAAAGCAGGGCAAGAGTGGTTACACCATCGTCAGCCTGCTGAATTTCGACGCTTATCAGCGCGGAGTTTCGCAACACTTTAGCGCGGAGTATGGCGCGGAGTTTGAGGGCGCGCCAGATATGGTGTTAGAGGGTGATCGCCAACTCAGCGGCGCGGAGTTAGGTGCGGAGTATCATGCCGAAGATCTTATCATTAATAACAATATAAACTCTGAAGATAATAAACAGATCTCTTGTTCTGTTTCTGACGAAACAAAACCGGCTAAAAAAACGGCAGAGCCATCAGCGGATTCTCTGGCTGTGCTGAACCACCTCAACGCCGCATGCAATCGCCGCTATCAGGCCAAGCCAACCACCCTGCAAAACATCAACGCCAGACTGGCGGAGGGCTACTCCGTGGCCGATCTGCAACTGGTGATCGACTTCAAGCGCGAGCACTGGTCCGCAAACCTGAAAATGGCCGAATACCTGCGGCCAATGACCCTGTTTGCGCCGCAGAAGTTCGCCGGGTACCTGGCTGGCGCCCAGCGCTGGGATCAGATCGGTCGCCCGCGCTGCCTGAACGGCGAGTGGGAGGGCTTCGAGGGTAAGCGCAAGCCGATGTCCAACATTGCCGCCGCCCAACAGCAGGCGCGCAGTCTCATCGAATCGGGAGCTGTCAGCTATGACGACGACACTCCCCTCTAACGTGACCGCTCTGCCAGCCAACCAGGATGCGCCAGCCATGAGCGCCCGCATGGCCGCATTCATCGCTGAGGAGCTGCTGCCGCTGATGGCCGGTAGCTGGCCTGCCAGTGCCAACCAGCTGGATGCCAATGCCCGCGGTGTAGCGCTGGCTTGGGGTGGCGTGCTGCGCGGGTTCACTCCAGCCCAGATCCGGGAGGTGGTGCAGGACATGGCGGCCGATGTGGAGCGCCAGTTCGCCCCGCGTCCGGCAGAAGTGCGGGCAGAGATACTGCGCCGGCAGCCAGCCACGGCCGCACCAACCCGGGCGCCGCGGCTGGAGATCTCCATCAGGGCATGCGAGATGGAGGCGACCGTGATCGTGCGGCAGCGTGACGGCGACGTGACGAGCGAGGCGGTGCAGGTTGAGCTGGACAGGATACTCACCGAACGCCGCCAGCGCGGTTTTACCATCACAGGGAGGATTTAGGGATGTTCAACCAAGACGTGATCGCCGCGGTTAAGGCCGCGAAGTTTTGCCGGGTTGTGATCTATCCCCCAGTTCGGGGATGGAGCGGGGAGCGGGTACTGCTGGAAGTGGCAGACGAAATCGCCGTGCTGGGGCACACCGATTGTCAGCGCGGGGCAGGGCATTGGCTGGTGCTCGACACGACGCCTGAGCAAGTGGCAGAGGAGGTCAAGCGGCTGAGAGGCGCGCCAGTGCTGGTGTTGAGAGGTGGTGCTGCAAATGGAGCTGTGGATAACTCTGGAGGCGAGGCCCTTGCAAACCCGTGACAAGGGGTATATCGCGCCGTAACATGTTCATGCCGGACTTAGACCACCCGGCGGATTAACCAAAGGACCCGACCATGACCAAACCACATACCCGAGATCTATCCGTTGCGACCCAACTGGGGCGCGTCATCGCGATAATGCGCGACGGAAAAGCCCGCACCCTGCGCGACATCGAGCGCGAGTGCTGGAACCGCTTCGGCCACGCCGACACTCAGGCCGCCATCAGCGCCCGCCTGCGCGAAGTATGCTGCTACGGCTGGGTAAAACACTCCAGTTGCCAGACCATCGACAGCAAGCAGGTTTGGCATTACAGCCTCTCGCAGTTCCCCACTGTGGAAGCCGTTGCGGCTAAGGCGGTGGCAGCATGAGAATTTCACTAGCCATCACATACGCGATCGCCGCCGCATCAGCGCATGCTCCGTGGATGCGCATGCAGGATTTCACCACAGCAAGCCCATTCTGCATCCCCAACCCGCGCAATGACAGGGCCGCCAAACGCCAGCGCGCCGCCGCCAAGCGCCGCAACAAAGCCAAGCGGGGGTGAGGATGGAGCTTACACTTCTGAAAATGTCAGGCGGGGTACTTGCCCCGTCCACTCCGGCAGATGCCGAAGCCATCAAGCTGATGCCGATCGGTACCACCATCCTGGCCAAGGGCAAGGGGCGCCGCAATCTGGCGTTTCATCGCCGCTTCTTCGCCCTGCTCAATCTGACTTTCGATTACTGGGAGCCAACTGGCGGCATGGTATCGCCAGCCGAGCAGGGAATCCTGTCCCGGTTCGTTCGCTACCTCGCCCAGTTCGGCGCTGGCAACGTGCTGAACAAGGCCAAGGATGAGTTTATCGACCAGCTGGCCAGCAGCCGTATCGAGCGCCACGGCCCCCAGGCTGAGAAGTCGTTTGAGGTGATGCGCAAGTGGCTCACCGTCGAGGCCGGTTATTACACCGTGGTGATGCTGCCGGATGGCGGCATGCGCAAGGAGGCCAAGAGCGTCAGCTTTGCCAAGATGGATCAGACTGAGTTCTCCGACCTGTACCGGGCTGTGTTCGGGGTCTGCTGGCGCTATGTGCTGAGTAAGCAGTTTGCTACCGAGGAGGAGGCTGAGAACGCCTGCGCCCAGCTGATGGGGTTTGCAGGATGAGATTCGAGACCAGCCCAATCAGATCCAGCGACCTGCGCGATGGTGCTCGCGGCCAGCTATGCAAGATCCAGCTTGCCGGGGTCTGCATTGGTGGCACTGAAACCACTGTGCTGGCTCACCTACCTAGCGCCCCGCATGGAATGGCCCTCAAGGGGGATGATTTGGTGGCGGTTGAGGCGTGCTGTGCTTGCCATGACGCCATTGATGGCCGTATTGCCTACGACTGGCAGCCCGGGGAGCGTGAAGAGGTCACCTATAGCGCCCTGACCCGTCAGCTGCACAGCTGGGTGGTGCGTGGGCTCGTCAGTGTGAAGGGGACTGCATGATCCACCTCTCCGCTATCGCCGCCAGCCGCCTGCTCGGCAACAACCCGAAAGCCAAGGCCGTGGTGAACAAGGTCAAGAAGGCGCAACAGGTGGATGAACTGCACGGCAAGGTGCTGGCCCAGCTGGTCGGCTTCCCAGATCCCGTAACTGAGCTGCTGTTCCATCCCAAGCGCAAATGGCGATTCGACTTTGCCTGGCCCACCCGCATGATCGCCCTTGAGGTCCACGGCGGGATCCACTCCGGTGGCCGGCACACCCGGGGGCGGGGGTTCGTAGAGGACCGGGCCAAGATGAACGAGGCCGCCTTGCTCGGATGGACCGTCATCGAGGCTACCCCAGAACACATCAAATCCGGCCAGTTGCGCGCCTGGCTGCTTGCAGCCTTCAATCAGGACCCAGACCAGAGGACCAAACCATGACCCACGCTATCGAAATGGCTCTGCGCCTTTTCTCGCCGAAAGGCGCACTACATGAACCCTCGTCTGATCGCTCCAGCACGCTGGGGAGGGAGGAGTTTCTGGGAGCCCTGCAGGTGGCCGCAAAGAGCAACCCGCAAGGACTTCAGTTCCTTATGGCTGACCACCTGGGGGATGAACAAGCCCTTGCGTCGCTGCTGGCCCACTTCTGCACCACTCTTGGCAGCAGCGATGCCGGTGGCATGGCCATGGCTATCCTGCTGCGCCGCCCGCTGCCTGAGCAGCTGGATCACCTGGTACTTTGCCACCCTCACTATGACAAGGAGCGCCGCCGGGCCGCCGTGGTGATGGAGAAGGCCAAGCGCGCCCACCGGTCCGGCAATGATCACGAGTACCAGCGCCTTCTGGCTGAGCGGAACGAGATCCTGTCCCTGGCCAATGACCACTGTGTCGCCGAGATGATGCAGTCAGGGCGCTGCCCGCACTGCAATGGCACCGGGATCCGCCCGCGCAAGGGTGACGGCTGCCCGAAGTGCCACGGCACCGGCCGGGTCGTGCCACACGTAGAGTTGGTGTCGCGCCGGTTCGGGCAGGAGATGAGGCAGGCCGTAGAGCGTGCTGTTGATGAGGTGATCCACCAGGCGTCAGACCTGTCAAAGATCATGGACCGACAGGTGAGGGAGATGCGGGCGGCTTAGGTGCGGAGAGTTCGCCGCCGAGCAGGCGCAACCCCATGAATAGACGCAGTGATTGAATCCACCCCTCCCCGGCGTTAGTATTGCTCAAAGATGGCCAGAGTCCCCGTGACCCTGGCCTTTTTCATTTCTGGCCCGCCTCGTGCGGGCTTTGTCGTTTCTGGAGGGGCGATGACGCCTGACAAGGATCCACAGAACTACAGCGTGCTCGCCTATCTGGCATTCGGCGGGTTGAGCGTATGGGGAGGGCTTGTGACCTACATACAGACGGTGAAACGCGAGGGAAGGCAGTTCCGATGGGCCGAGGCGCTGCTGCAGGTGGTGGTGTCAGGGTTCGCCGGGATGTTGACCATGCTGCTGAGCTGGTACATCGCAGCCCCGCTCCCGTTGTGCGGCTTCATGGCTGGCCTGGCTGGCTTGATGGGGTCGAAAGCACTGGATCTGTACGAACGCCGGGCAACCGGCTGGATGGGAGGGAGGGAGTGATGGTGAAAATGCGCTGGGTAGATGAAGCCCGTAGGCATATCGGGTTGACGGAGATTAAGGGGCCCCAACACAACCCCGAGATCGTGGCGATGTGGAAGGCCATCAAGCGGGGTGGTATCCGTGATGATGAAACCCCGTGGTGTGCCGCCTTTGTTGGAGCGTGCCTGGAGCGGGTCGGTATTCAGTCCACCCGGTTCGAGGGTGCGCGTTCCTATGCCTCCTGGGGGGAGAAGCTGGAAAAGCCGGTGGCAGGCTGCGTAGTGGTGTTCTCCCGGGATGGTGGCGGGCATGTCGGGTTCGTAGTGGGGCAGGACAAGGCTGGCAATCTGCTGGTATTGGGCGGCAACCAAGCTGACGCGGTGAACGTGAAGGCGTTCCCTCGCTCCAGGGTAACCGCATACCGCTGGCCCGCTGGCGAACCGACTCCGGTGGGGGAGCTGCCGGTGATGGCTGCGGCTGAGTTTTCGAAGTCCGAGTCATAGGCGCAAGCCTTGCCAATATCGCCGGGCAACCGGTAACAGCAGAGGAGAGTGCGATGGAACACATCGTTGAGGTGGTCATCAACTGGATTGTCATCCTGATGGCTGTAGTGGGCGGCGCGTCCATGGTGGTGCAGGGGCTGGCCAAGATCGCGGCCGTCACCCCGTCCACCCGGGACGATGAGGTGATCGGGAAGGTGCAGGCCTTCTTGGTTGGCCTGACCAAGGTGCTGGACAAGCTGGCTATGAACCTGCCGGCTGAGAAAGCCAGGAAGCAATAACATGAACAGCTTGCTCCAACTGCTCGACATTCTAACGGCCCTTCTGGGCCGTTGGCTTAAGCAGGAGAGGGCAAGGGAGGTGCAGGAAAGCCATGACAAGAATCATGCGGACCCACAGGGGCGTTTTGCTGAGCGTTTCGGTGCTGCTTCTGGCCAGTTGCCAGACAGCTCCAAGCCAAACAGCGAACTGCCCGCCACCCACACCCAGGCTGACATGGAACCCCGCCGCTAATGGCGGGGTTTGTCTTTCTGGGGAATCCACAGCCGACCTACTGGACTATCTCGATGCACTGGAGCGATGCGGTGGTTAATGGCATTACCGTGACCGGGGTTGTTACTCAGGTGAGGGAGTATGACGGGAGTCAGGCCCTGGTCACCCTGAATACTGGCGTCTCCGTCGTAGTACCGGCTACCCATGAGCCTGTACCTGGTGATGCCATCGTCGAAGGCGAGTTATCTCTCTAAATGGCAAAGACCGACTGGGCACAGCTCAATGCAGAGTTCCTGCAGGAGCATGAAGCGACAGGCATCAGTGCGAAAGACTGGTGTGACAGCCGCGGCCTGAACTACAACTCGGCGCGTCGCTATTTGAAATCTAGGGGGCAATCTCCTGCGCAACCTGACAAATCTCGCGTAGCTGCGCAATCTGCGCATTCCGAAGTGCGCAAAACTGCGCAATCTGCGCAAAGTGCGCAAACCAAAGGGAATGAGGCAAAGGCCAAAGGGGGAGAGCGAAGAGGGGAGAAGTCATCCTCATCCGCACAACCCCAGCCCGAGCCTGAACAGACCTCGAAAAACAAAGGGCGTGATGGCTCCGGCCGTTTCGTCCGTGGCGAGTATGAGGGCAACCCTAACCCGCCAGCCAACATCAAGCCCGGCATGCAGATAGCCAAGACCCACGGCGGTTATGCCAAGTTCCTCGATGCCGAGGAGCTGTTCGACCAGGCCCGCGAGCTGCAACTGCGCGACGAGCTGGACTTCACCCGGGCTCGCGTCATTTCCGTCACCAAGCTGCTCAAGGGTCTGCAGCAGGACCTGGTTAACGCCAGCGAGATGACCGACCGCATTGCGCTCTACGACAAGATTCTGAAAGCCGAGCAGGCCCTCGACCGCAACATCCAGCGCATCGAATCCATCGAGCGGACCCTGAGCGCCCTTCGCATCGACGAGGTGAGCGTGCCGAAGATTGAGGAGGACACTCGGCGGATCCGGGCTGCGGCCCGCAAGCTGACCGCCGAAGCGGATAGGCTGGAGAAGGATGGCGGCAGCGAGGCCACTCCGGTTAGCGAGATGGTTTCCGAGCTCCACGACATGGGGACAGGGGGGCTGATGTCATGACTGTTCCCATCGACGCATCTTCCATGACTGAGCAAGAGCAGATGGCCTACATCCGTTCGAAGCTCAGCGATAAGTGGTGGCGGATGAACAACCTCTACATGATCGAGAACGAGCAGGGCCAGCTGGTACGATTTCGGCTGCGCCCAGCACAGGAGCTGCTGTTCCGGACCATGTGGTACCTGAACATCATCCTCAAGGCGCGTCAGCTCGGATTCTCCACGGCCATCGACATCTATCTGCTGGACGAGGCGCTGTTCAACAAGAACCTCAAGTGCGGGATCATCGCCCAGGACCTGACGGCCGCCGGCGAGATCTACCGCACCAAGATTGAAGTCCCGTTCGATAACCTGCCGGGTTGGCTCAAGGCCCAGTTCAAGGTGGTGACCCGGCGTGGCGGGGCGAATGGCGGACACATCCTGTTCCGGCATGGCTCCAGCATCCAGGTGGCTACCTCGTTCCGGTCCGGTACCGTCCAGCGCCTGCATGTCTCCGAGCACGGGAAGATCTGCGCCAAGTACCCCGAGAAGGCCAAGGAGGTGCGAACCGGGACGCTGCAGGCAATCCACCCGGGCGCCGTGGCCTTCATCGAATCAACAGCGGAAGGCGTGGGCGGCGACTTCCATGCCATGAGCATGAAGTCCCTCGAGCTGGCCAGGGCCTCCGGTGAGCTCAGCCAGCTCGACTGGAAGTTTCACTTCTTCGCCTGGTGGCAGGACCCCAAGTATCGCGCCGACGTGCCGGCATCCGGCGTGGTGATGAGCAAGACCCAGGCGGAATACTTCGCCGCGGTGGAGAAGGCGATGGGTTGCACCATTACCGACGAGCAGCGGCAATGGTACGTGCTGAAGGAGGCCACACTGGGCGCCGAGATGAAGCAGGAGTTTCCCAGCACGCCGCTGGAAGCCTTCCTGACCTCTGGCCGCCGGGTGTTCGACCCCATCCATACCATGGATGCCGAGGGCGATTGCATGGCCCCGCTCATCGTCTACGACATCGACCCGGTGACCGGCAAGCGCGAGAAGGCTCGCAAGCCGGAGAAGCTGGACGAGCGTGGCCAGCGCTCACTCGAGAACATGCTGCTGGTCTGGGAGCTGCCAGACCCTGACGAGGATTACTCCATCGGCGCCGACGTGGCGGAAGGGCTGGAGCACGGCGATCGTTCAAGCCTGGATGTCACGGCCAAGAGCGACGGCCGTCAGGTGGCCCACTGGTTCGGGCATCTCGACCCAGGGCTATTTGCCCAACTGCTGGCCCACGTTGGCAGGTTCTACGGCACCGCAGAGCATGGCCCGGCCTACATCGGCCCGGAGCGCAACAACCACGGCCACGCTGTGCTGCTCAAGCTCCGTGAAATCTACCCGACCCGACGCATCTACACCCAGGAGCACATCGACCGGGACCGCGACGACGAGACCCCGCGCCTCGGCTGGCTCACCACTCGGCAGTCCAAGCCGATCCTGGTTGATGGCCTCAAGGCCCTGCTGCGTGCCGGGCAGTCCGGGATCCGCTGGATCGGTACCATTTCCGAAGCCACCACCTACGTCTACGACAAGAGCGGCAGCATGAACGCCCAGGACGGCTGCTACGACGACCAGCTCATGAGCTACATGATTGCCCAAGAGATGCGTGTCCGGATGCCGGCCCGCATCGTCAAACCTGAATCCTCCCGCAAACCCAAGCACTGGATGGCCAACTGATGATCAACGCCCAACCCAAGGCCCCTGCAAAAGGCGGCCTCGATACCCCGCGCCTGCTCAAACTGATGAGCGATATCAACGGTCAGCCGGACTGGCGTTCTATCGCCAATCGGGCGTGTGCCTACTACGACGGCGATCAACTGCCGCCCGAGGTGGTGAGTGTGCTCAAGGCTCGGGGCCAGCCCATCACCATTCACAACCTGATCGCGCCGACTATTGACGGCGTGCTGGGGATGGAAGCCAAGAGCCGCACCGATCTGATGGTGATCGCCGATGACCACGACGACGAGCTGGAGCAACTGGCCGAGGCCGTCAACGCCGAATACGCCGACATGTGCCGCCTTGGCGGACTGGACCGCGCCCGGGGCGAGGCCTACGGCGGCCAAATCAAGACCGGCCTGGGCTGGGTTGAGGTGTGTCGCCGCGATGACCCGTTCGGCCCGCGCTACAAGTTCAGCAACGTCCACCGAGACGAGGTTTATTGGGACTGGCACAGCAGGGAGCCGGACCTAAGCGACTGCCGCTGGTTGATGCGCCGCCGCTGGGTCGATCTGGATGAGGCCAAGACCATGTTCCCGAGCAAGGCTCAGGCGCTGCAGTGGGGCGTCAACGACTGGGAGGGGGTCGTGAGCCTGACCTCCATCGAGGGGCTGGACCCCAATCTGGTCAGCGCCTATGACGAGTGGAGCCAATTCAGCGGCAAGGAGATCGAGTGGTGCAGCCGGGAGCGGGATCGGGTGCTTCTGCAGGTGGTCTACTACCGCACCTACACCATGCGTCAGGTGCTGATGCTGGACTCCGGTCGGGCACTGGAGTACGACAAGACCAATCAACTGCACCTAGCTGCTGTGGCCATGGGGCGCGCCAAGCTGGAGCGCTGCCCTGTGGCCGTGATCCGGGAATCCTGGTTCGTCGGCCCCCATCACCTAGTTGATCGACCCTGCTCTGCGCCCCACAACATGTATCCGCTGGTGCCGTTCTGGGGTTACCGCAAAGACCGCACCGGTGAGCCCTATGGGTTGATTGTTCGCGCCATGCCAGCGCAGGACGAGGTGAACCTGCGGCGCATCAAGCTGACCTTCCTGCTGCAGGCCAAGCGCGTCATCATGGACAAGGACGCCACCAACATGAGCCGGGATCAGGTGCTGGAGCAGGTCGAGCGCCCGGATGGCTATATCGAGCTCAATCCTGACCGCGCCAACAAGACCAGCGTGAGCGATGCCTTCAAGGTGGAGCAGGACTTCAACGTGGCGGCCCAGCAGTTCCAGGTGATGCAGGACTCGGTGAAACTGATCCAGGACACCATGGGGGTGTATGCCGCCTTCCTGGGGCAGGGCTCCACCGGTCAGTCAGGCGTGGCCATCAGCAACCTGGTGGAGCAGGGGGCAACCACACTTTCCGAGATCAACGACAACTACCGGATGGGCTGCCAGCAAGTGGGGCAGTTGGCGCTGGCCTACCTGCTGGAAGACATGGCCGGCAAGCGCAACTACAAGGTGACCGTGAACCGGGATGACCCCCGCCGCCGCAAGGCCGTGGTGGTCAATGTGGAGCAGGATGGCGGCAAGCTCACCAACGATGTGACCCGGCTGCGGGCTCATATCGCGCTGGCGCCTATCCAACAGACCGCCGCCTATAAGCAGCAGTTGGCTGAGCGGATGACTCAGGCCATGTCGCAACTTCCGCCAGAGGCGGCAGGTGCCTGCTTTGACCTGCTGGTCGAGCTGATGGATGTACCGCGTAAGGCTGAGTTCGTGGAGCGGATCCGCAACGCCCTGAACATCCCGAAAGACCCGGACGAGATGAGCGATGAGGAGCGCGCCGCTGCCGAGCAACAGGCTCAGCAGGCCCAGATGCAGCAGGAGCTGGCCATGCGCGAGATGCAGGCCAAGCTGGCAGAGTTGGAGGGCAAGGCCGCCAAGTGGCAGGCAGAGGCTCAGCGCATCGCCAAGCTGACCGACTCTATCCGGTTCGAGGATGCCCTCAAGCAGGCCCAGACCGGCAAGACGCTGCAGGAGATGGAGCAGTTGGCAGCCCAGCAGCAGGCGATGCAGACCGAGCAGGCAGCCCTGCAGGCGCAGCTGCTGGACAGCATCCAACAGCAGATCGACGCCATCGCGCTCTGATAGTTGCTTTCCTGACCTGCCAGCGTTACGATTTCTCCAACATGGCCCAGTCTCTCGAGATTGGGCCTTTTTCATTTCCAGACCCGGCCATTGTGCCGGGTTTTTTATTTGGAACGAGTCATGACCGACCAGCAACACCTTGATGCCGAGATGGAGCGAGATATTCAGACGCTCGAACTGACCGCCCCACGCGTCACCCCTGAGCAGATCGATGCGTTGATGGTTGGGGTGACATATGACGTGCATGTGATCCCGGGCACCACAACCACGATTGCCACCGCCATTGCTGCCAATGGCTTCACCCTGGCCATCGGCATGACAGCCTGTGCGGACCCGGCCAACTTCAACGCCGAGTTTGGCGCCAAGTACGCCATCAAGGATGCCGAAGCCAAGGCCCGCCAAGAGCTGTGGAAGCTGGAAGGGTGGCGGCTCAAGTGTCGCCTTGAGAAACCTGTGCTGTTGGTGAGCGGCTACAGCCAGATATCAGGAGTCATTAACGCGGACAAGGTGCGCGTGGTTGATGGCGGAAGCCCCAAATCAAGTCACATTGCGCGCATGCACCAAGAACATGATCAACTGGCTGAGCGAACCAGCAAGCTGGAGGCTTTCACTGGGACAGTCAACTTTTGCGCCCTGAGCGCAGATGAGCAGAACCGGATGAAGCGCCAACTGGTCGCCATGCGTGAGTATCTGGCCGCACTGACTGAACGGATTGTGGCAACAAAGAATCCCTAGCGATAGACGACAGACCTTGCCCGCCTTGTGCGGGCTTTTTTGTGCCCAGCTCCGGCCGGGGAGGGCTTTCACCGAGAGCCTTCCCCCGCTTGGGCAGCGATACCACCCACTGAAAACCCACGAGGACAACCATGGATAAGAACATCGACAACCTGACCGGGACTGAGAGCCTGGACGAACTGGAAGCCATGCTGGAGGCGATCGAGCGTGAGCCCGATGCCGAGCTGGATGATGGCACTGCTACCGAGCAAACGGACGTAGACCCCGCGCCGTCGGCGGGTGAGGTGGCAGCCGGTAACGAACAAGCCAACACCGAGCAGGGCGATGAAGGGGCCACGGAGCCTGAGAAGGTGATCCTGGCCAAGAGCGGTCAACACACCATCCCGTATGAAGTGCTGGAGCAGTCGCGCAAT
Source organism: Aeromonas sp. QDB11 (assembly GCF_027705265.1). Lineage (NCBI taxonomy): Bacteria > Pseudomonadati > Pseudomonadota > Gammaproteobacteria > Aeromonadales > Aeromonadaceae > Aeromonas > Aeromonas sp. QDB11. The sequence continues at coordinate 106,536 of NZ_JAPDBM010000002.1, forward strand.
GAGGTCAAGGTGCTGCGTGAGCAGTTGGCCGCATCGCAGCAGGCCCAAGCCGAGCGGGACAAGCTGCAGGCGCTGATGGAGAAGCACGGGATCAACCCCGACGTGGACCCCGACGACATCAGCCAGGAGGAGCTCGAGCAGTTGGCGCAGGACTACCCGGATCTCGGCAAGTCCATCGCCGCCATTGCCCGCAAGCTCCAAAAGCTGGAGCCCCAGGTCGCCCCGCAGCAGGTTCAACCCACCCTCAACCCGGTACAGGCCGCACTGCAGGCGGTACCTGATCTGGTGAGCTGGCGGGAAAAGGACCAGGACCGTTTCGACTTCGCCATCATCGTCGATGAGAAGCTCCAGGCTGATCCCGCGTGGCAAGGCAAGTCGCTGGATGAGCGATTCGCAGAGGCGGCGCGCCGCACCAAACTGGCCTTTGGTGATGAGGTTGAAGCGCCTCCCGCCAAGGCACCCGGCAAGGCGGCAGAGAAACCCGCTGATCACATCCCGTCCAGCCCATCAGAGCTCGGCCAAACCCATCATGCACCGGCAAAGGGCATCGAGCGTTATGGCGCCATGTCTCAGGCCGAACTGGTCGGGGAGTTTGGCTCCATGAGCGAAGCCCAGATCGAGGCACTGCTGGAGCAGTCCGGGTTCTAACCAACCACCCCGTTTACATCAACCAACCCCGACCACTGTGTCGGGGTTTTTGTTTTCATGTAGGAGAGGATCATGACCCAAGTCACCTCGGCGCAAGCCAACAAGATTTTGCAGGCCGCACTGTTCACCGCGGCCAACCGTTCCCACTCGCTGGTGAACATGCTGACCGAAGAGGCCCCCAAGGGCGCCAAGGTCAACGGCGGCAAGCAGACCAGCGCAGGCGCTCCGGTGGTTCGCATCACCGACCTGACCAAGGTTGCTGGCGATTCCGTTGACATGCAGCTGTTCCATCAGCTCTCTGGCCGCCCGACCATGGGTGACAAGAAGCTGGATGGTCGCCTAGAGTCCCTGTCCTTCGCTGACTTCGGCCTCAAGGTCAACCAGACCCGTCACGGCGTTGACGCTGGCGGCAAGATGAGCCAGTCCCGCACCAAGCACGACCTGATCAAGACCGCCCGCGTGCTGCTGGGTGATGGCTACTATGGTCGCCTGGTTGATCAGCGCGGCTTTGCCCAATTGGCTGGCGCCCGTGGCGATTATTCCGCTACCGACATCATTCTGCCTCTGGCTGATGATCCTGAATTTGCCGACATCATGATCAACACGCTGACAGCGCCAACCTACGAGCGTCACTTCTTAGGTGGTGATGCGACCAGCTTCGAGGGCATCGATGCCTCTGACCGCTTCAACCTCGGCTGCGTTGACAACATGTCGCTGTTCCTGTCGGAGATGGCCAACCCTATCCAGCCGATCCGCATGGTCTCCGACCCGTCCGGTGGCGAGCCGCTTTACGTGCTCTACGTCACCCCGCGCCAGTGGCACGACTTCTATACCTCCAGCTCCGGCAAGGACTGGCAGGCTATGCTGGCGTCCGCGATGGAGCGCAGCAAGGGCTGGAATCACCCCATCTTCCGCGGTGAGGGTGCGATGTGGCGCGGCATCCTGGTCAAGCCATACAAGGGCATGCCGATCCGCTTCAACCAAGGCAGCACCGTCAAGGTGTGCGCAGCCAACTCAGCAACCGGCGTGGAAGTGGACAAGGTAGCAGGCACCACCATCGACCGCGCAGTGCTGCTGGGCGGTCAGGCACTGGCTAACGCCTTCGGCTCTGGCGAGCAGGGCGGTTCCTTCGGTATGCACGAAGAGAAAACCGACCACGGCAACAGCACCGAGATCTCCATCAGCTGGGTATCCGGCCTGCAGAAGATCCGCTTCAAGCAGCGTAACGGCAACATTCAGGACCATGGTTGCATGGTGTTGGATACCGCCGTCAGCGCCGTCGGCCGCTAATCCACCCACCCTAGCGAGGGGGTTGGTACCCCCTCCTGTTGATATCTGACCAGATAAGGAGCCATGTCATGGCCAAAACTACCCTGCTCGCCCGAGCTTACCGCTGGTTTGTTGGTTCGTTCGGCAACCTCTCTATCTCCCCGACCCTGGTGGCCAAGCTGGCGGCTGTGCCGTCCGGTGATGTAGTCGCGTTCGGTGACAAGGTGGAGCCCAACCTGAAAGTGGTTGGCGCCACCCTCATCAGCGGCGCGCTGGGCTCCAGTACCACCCTCACCGTCACCGTAGGCTCGACGGTCATCATCAATGCCGAGAGCACGGTGTCGGCAGTGGCCAAGTATTTCCCGGTTGATGACCTGCTGACTGATGTAGGGCAGGAGATCACCCTTACCGTCGGCGGTGGTGCGGCGACCGGCACGGTCAAGCTCAAGCTGCACTATGAGGTGATCGGCAACCTGTAAGGCTGCCAGTCACGCCACGCCCGGCCCAGCGCCGGGCTTTTTCATTTCTGGATTGGAGATATTGCTGTGAGCGACAAAATTGCCGTGGTTTATATCGGCGACAAGCCGAGCAAGAAAGACACCGTGACCGGATCCCGCCTGGTGTTCCCGCGCCATACGCCCGTTGATGTGGAGAGCCACATCGCCATGCAGCTGCTGGAGTTCCCCACCGTCTGGGTTCGCCAAGAAGCGCTGGCCGGCACGCTGGAGCGGCAGGAGACCATCGCACGAATGGAAGCGGAAGAGCAGGAGCGCCTTGCTGCCGAAGCTGCCCGCCTAGCCGAAGAGCAGAGCATGGTGGTCGGTGATATCGATCTGGCCAAGCTCACCTCTGCCCAGCTGGCGACCCTGATCGAAGGTGAAGATCTGGGTATCGAGCAGAAGGGGCCGCAGGAGAAGGTGGACGATTTCCGCGTTCGCGTGCGTGACGCCCTGAAAGCCAAGGCCGCCAAGGCGGAGGGCTAAGCATGCAAATGGTACCCCGCGAGCAGTTCCTGCCTACCGTCAGGATGCACATCACAGGTCCGCTCGAGATGCTGCTGGAAGAGGCCGTGACCGAGGCGGCAATCACCTTCTGCCGTGAATCCGAGCTGATCACCCTCGATCGCCTGTTGCCAAGTGCGGCGGCTGGCAGTCTGGAGGTGGTGTGCAATGTGGACGGGGTTACCTCCTGCAATGTGTTGCACCTCACCGGGGCCGATGGCGTGCCGCTGGACTCTGGTCGCGACTACTTCGCCATGTCGGCCAATGAGCTGAGCATTCTGACCGACCTTGGTAATGTGCGGATCTGGTATGTGGCTGCCCCGGTCAAGGGTGCCACCGACCTCCCGGCCCAGCTCTACCACGATCACGCCGATGCTATTGCCCATGGCGTCGCTGCCTTGCTCTATGCCCAGCCAGACCGCCCCTGGTCTGACTCTAAGCGTGCAGGGTTTCACCGAGCTGAGTTCGTCGAGGGGTGGAGGCGCGCCGGCCGGTTCCGCAAACAGCACAGCGCCCCGACCCAGGTCGAATTCCACAACCCGCCCCGCAAACACTCATTTTTTTAAAGGACCCCACACATGGCAACCGTTACCGTTGACTCGATCCTCAAGCGGGTTAATACCCTGCTCAACGATCGCACCTGGGTTCGCTGGCCCAAGCAAGAACTGCTGGACTATTACAACGACGCCGCCAAGGCCATTGTGCTGCTGCGCCCGGATGCTCACACCAAGAACGTGCAGTTTGACTGTGCAGCCGGTACCAAGCAGAGCCTGCCGGCTGATGCCCTCCGGTTGATCGAGGTGCTTCGCAATGCCGATGGCAAGGTGATCCGCTTCGTGCCGCGCCGTGCGCTCGATGACAGCTATCCCGATTGGCATGCGGGCAAGGATGGCACCAGCGTGGCGGCCTACACCTATGATGATCGGGATCCCAAGAACTTCTACCTCTACCCAGGCCCGGCAGCCGCGGTGAAAGTGGATGTGATCTACTCCGTGGCGCCGCAATCCAAGGTGCTGGCCGATGTGGAGAATGCAAGCACTCCGGCACTCGCCGATCTGGATGACATCTATATCAACCCGCTGATCGACTTCGTGATGTATCGGGCCTTCTCGAAGGACTCCGAATACAGCGCCAACTCCAATCGGGCAGTCGGCCACTACAACGCCTACCTGCAGCAGCTGGGTGAAAAGACACAGGTTGATACCAACATGGAGCAGCGCAAGACCGAAGGCTTCTCCCGCGTGACCGGGCAGTAAGGGGGGCAGCATGGCTGGAGTGTGGAAGCGTGACGGCACGGTTGCTGTCACCAACGGCAACAAGAAGGTGACCGGCACTGGGACTACCTTCGCAGACACCAAGAACGGGGTGGCCAAGGGTCACCTTTTTTGTATCACAAGTGGCACTTCGGTGGACTTCTATGAGGTCGATTATGTGGTGTCAAATACCGAGCTGTATCTGGTTCAGGCCTATCGCGGTGTCACTGCCACAGGCAAAGCCTATGAGATCATCACGACCTTTTCGGATTCCGTTCCGGAGTTCGCCCGCAGACTGACCGCAACCTTGAGCGCCTATCAGCAGCAGAGCGATGCTTTTCAGGCGCTGCTGACGAGCACTGCCACCACTGTTGAGGTGACTGCACCGGATGGAACCAAGCAAACACTGATCCCGTGGAAGCGTGTGACCAGTGAAGGGGAGGGCCAGGCGGCCCGCGCCAAGGTCGAGGCAGATCGATCCAAGGCCGAAGCGGATCGCGCCGCTGCGGCCGCCAATGCCACGGCCGAAGCCGGGACCGGCTCGCTGATGCGCGTGGGCGGCCCCGCAATCCTTGACTCGGAGCGTTACTCTCTGGAGCGGGCAACCGGCGGCAGCCAGACCATCATTCGCGACAGCGCTGGCAACGCCAATGCTATGTTCGTGCTGCCGCGCTTCAGCTACGCCGACCTGGACATGACTGCCGATATGGGCACTGGCGATGCGACGGCGTTCGATTTTGGCAGCGGCAGCATCAAGAGCGAGATATTCATCGGCGCCTATCTTGCGTCCGGCTCCGGCGCTGTCAGCGCGCCGCGGCAAGACCCGCGAGCATCACTAGATCATACCGCAGCCCGCGCCGCTTGTGCAGCGAAGGGGGCGGGGTGGCACTTGATGACCGCTCACGAGTGGGCGGCCATTGCACTCTGGTGCATGGCCAACGGCTACGAGCCAATCGGAAACACCAACTGGGGTCGCAGCCACGCCAAAACCTGGATGGTAGGCGACAGGGCAGACAACCGCGCCCCCGGCGATGCATCCGGCACGGGCAGAACGCAGACTGGCTCGATGGGGGTCGAGGCAACGCACAACAAATCACTGGCCGGCATCGCCGATCTGGTAGGCAACATATGGGAGTGGCAGGACGGGTTCCTACTGCAAGACGGCCGTTTTAAGCTGTCCTCCCACAATGCACAGGTCGAGGCGAGCTGGACGTTCGCTGATGCATTTCTTGATGCATCCATACCAACTGGAGGCTCGGTCATCCTGTCCAACGCAGTCAACAACAGGCTTGGAGCCATCGGAGACAACGTCAACGCTGGCAACTCCGCAAACAGCGTCTGGCGGATCATGGCCAAGGCGGGGGGCTATGTGTCCAATCAGGCGCTCAGGCGCCTGCTTATCGAGCCGGCCACTATCCGGCCACAGGGGCAGCTCTATATGCGTAACTTCGGCGAGCGACTCCCGTTTCGTGGCGGCGGTTGGGCCGGCGGTGCCGGTGCCGGCCTCGCCGCTGTGGATCTGGGCGCTTCCCGCGCGTACGCGGACTCGGGCATTGGGTTTCGCCCCGCCTTTGCTTGAGCTTTGGGCCTTGAGTTTTGACGGCGCCGCGATAGCGGCGCTTAGGTAAATCAGGATTGATATGGATAAACAGCCTCTCGTTATTGAGCAGCGCATCCGCTACAAGCTGCGCCGCTTCAAACGGGCGATAGCGGCAGGCAGGCTAACGGCAGGCGACTGCCTACCATGCATCCAATCGTGGTGTGCGCACGCCGCGCATGCAAACACCTGGCGGCTGCGCTGCAGCCTGTTTAACATTTCGAGCGGGGCAAATAGATGAGCTACTTATATGACGGCGAAACGCACGACAACTACGATCCGGCCTTTATGGCGGAGCTGGGCATGAGTGAGGGGGTCATAGCCTCCGTGCTCGCCCAGCGCAACTATGAGCGGACAGAGGGGCAACTGGCGCGCCGCCAGCGCGCCTACGTGGCGGAGTCCGACCCCCTTTTCTTGGAGTGGCAATACGACAAGACAGCAGCGGCCGAGCAGGCATGGCGCGACAAGGTGGCGGAGATCAAGCTGCGCTACCCGGTGGCCAGTGGGGCGGAAGAGTGATCGTCCGTCTCGAGCCCATCACGGCGAGCGTGGTCGCCGTGATGGGCTGGGCATGGAATACCGCCACGGCCGCGCCCCTGCGCCGAGGTGCTGCAGCCAGCCAAGTGAGCCTTGCCTCCTGGCGCTGTCAGCGTTAGGATTTACCCATCATGGCCCTGCTCTCCCGAGTGTGGCTTTTTCGTTTCTGCTTCTCAGAGATCCCCATGCCCGTACTCGATATCGTCACCATGCGAGGGACTATGCCGCGCGTGGAGCCCCATCTTTTGTCTGACGAAGTCGCGGTGATTGCGCGCGACTGCCATTTTGACCATGGCGTTATCTCCCCGCTGGAAGATGACGCCAGCGCGGGCGTGGAATTACATATCGTGCCTACCACGCTCTTTCATTATGGTCAGCACTGGTTCGCCTGGAACAAGGTGGTGGAGGCCATTCGCTCCCCGATTGCCCAGGACCCGTATGGCCGGGTTTACTACACGGACGGCGAATATCCCAAGGTGACCCATGCCCAGATCGCCACAGGCGGCAGCAACAAGCCGACGGCGTGGTATCGGTTAGGCATTCCAGCCCCTGGTGTTCCGGTCGGGATTGGTGCCATCACTCCGCCTGTTGGTGGAGTGGATGATGATCTGACCGATGACGAAACCAGGTTCTATGTAGACACCTTCGTGACTGCGATGGGGGAGGAAGGTCCCCCGGGCCCGGCAAGTGGAAAGGTGAACATCGGGATCCCGGGATCATCTGTTGCTTTGATGCTCAGCCCGCCGAACGCCCAGAACAGCAACATCACCAAGCGGCGGATTTACCGGTCGGTGTCCGGTGGTGGCCTTGCTGATTACCTGTTGGTCGTTGAGCTGCCCATTGCTCAGGCATCGTTTGTCGATACCCGGGCAGATGGGGAGCTGGGCGCCGTGCTGGAGACCTACGACTACACCATGCCGCCCGATGGCATGCGGGGTATTTGCCAAATGGCAAACGGCATGTGCGCTGGCTTTGCTGGAAACTCCCTCTACCTGTGCGAACCCTACCTGCCCTACGCCTGGCCGGAGAAATACCGGCTGACCACAGAGCACGACATCGTTGCGATTGCCGCCATCGACACCACATTGGTGATCGGGACCAAAGGCTACCCCTATCTGGCGCAGGGTGTAAGCCCGGCATCCGTGACCACCCAGAAGCTGAGCCAACTGCCGCAAGCCTGCATCAGCGGGCGCTCCATGGTCGCCATGGATGGGGTGGTGCTCTATGCCTCACCAGATGGGCTGGTCGGCATTGGCGCCAGCGGCGGGCAGGTGGTGACCGAGGGGATCATCACCCGAAGCCAGTGGCGGGCAATGCAACCTGACACCATGCGGGCATGGCACCACGAGGGCAAATATGTGTGCATGACTGACACCCACGCATTCATCTTTGACCCGAAAAGTGGCGACTTGCGTGAGCTGACGAACAGGTGGGATGCGGCTGTCTCCGATATGGAAAGCGACACCCTGTTTGTTGCCAAGGGCCACAGCTTGCAGATCTGGCGGGGCGGGAGTGCCAGCAATGGCCAATTCATCTGGCGGTCGAAGCTCTTTATGGTGCCAGAGGGAACGTCGTTTAGTTGCTGCCGGGTGTTGGCTCAAGACGTTGGTCTGGTCGGGATCAAGTTGTTCGTTGATGGGGAGCAGGTGATGGAGCTGTCCCCGGGCAACCTGGTGCCCGGGGCGTTCAGGTTACCCCCTGTGCGTGGCAGGTTCTGGCAGATAGAGGTCTTCGGTACCTCGGTGGTGAGCCGCATCACTCTCGCGAGCAGCATGGCGGAGATGGTGACCTGATGGCCAAGAAACCCTCATATCGAGCTGGCCGGGATCAGGCGGCCACAGCTGAAAACGTGGAGCTCCTGACAGGCCAGCGTGGTGACCGGCTCGACAAGGCTGTCACCTTCCGCGAGCTGGCTGCTCTGGGGCTGTCTACGCTGCGCCCTGGCGCTGGCGGTGTTTATGTCCCCAGTAAAAACCCAGACCTTTTCCCGCCTGGCCAGATGGAATTCCCCCGCGCCCCGGTCAACGTGATCGCCAATGGCGCGTTTCACACCGTCCTGGTGGAATGGGATCCGCCTCAGTATCGGTGGCATGCACACGCGGAGATCTGGCGAGCGGAGAGTGACAACCAAGCCGCGGCCACCCTGGTAGGTACCTCGTCGGCCAATCTCTACTCTGATGCCATTGGCAAAGGCGCCACGTTCTACTACTGGGTGCGGTTCGTCAACGGGAAGGATGATAAGGGGCCCTTCCAGGGCGTGCAGGGCGTTGAGGCTGAAACCAGTCGGGATGTGCAGGACATTTTGGACGAGTTGCAGGGCAAGATTGAGAAGAGCCATCTTGTGCAGGAGCTGCTCAGACCAATAGAGGATGTCTCACAGCTTCAGATGGAAGTCTCGCTCCTGAAACCGAAAATCGATGAAATCGAGATCAGGATCCCCGGCATCGAAGAGGAGCTGGCCGGGCTGGATGAGCGACAGAAAGCTGCGCAAGATCTGTTGGATGATGCCCAGCAGCAGTTGGGGATGTCGAGCATTGAGATCGGGCTGGTGCAGGATCGGCTTAATGCCAAACTCGACAAGTACAAAGGTGACTTTGACTCGTTCCGGGATGCTGTTTTTGTAGTCGATCCTGAAAATGGCAGCATCACGATGGATGCCGTCAATGCCGTGCGAGATGAGCTTCACACTTCCATTACCGAAGTGCACCAGGAGCTTGATGCCGTAGCCGGCCAGATCAGCAGCAAGGCAGACAATGTCACCGTGGACAGTCAGGGATCGCGGATTACTGAGGCAGAGCAACGTATCAACGGGCTGGACGCCAGCCTGAGCCAAACTGTCACCAAGGGTGAGTTCACCAAGGAGCAGCAGAAGGTCACCCAGATCGGGCAGGAGCTCAACGCAACAAAAGGGGAGCTGACCCAGAAAGCCACCAAGCAGGAGGTTGATGCCCAGGGCGAACGGCTGGCCAATGCTGAAAGCAAGCTGACAGCGCATACCGATGAGCTGAGCTCACAGGCGCAGCGCCTTGATGGGCTGGCGGCCCAGGTCACCCTGGGTGATGAAACACTTCAGGCCAACATCACAGAGCTGGCGCGAGTCACCGCTGAGAGCGACCAAGTCACTGCGCAACGGGTCAGTGGGCTAGAAGTGAGGGCGGGGACGTCAGAGGCCAAGATCCAGGCGCTTGAGGAGATCATTGAAGATGATGGCGGCATCACTGCTGGCCGCTTCGACACGATCACAGCTGAGCTGGAGCTTCAGCGTGGACTGGACGATGACAACGCATCTGCTGCTATCGATGGCGCCCTGGTTGTGGATGAGCGCGACCGGGAGACCAGGAAAGCGTTTGGCTCCATCCGCACGGAGCAGAGGGTGATCCTGACGGAACAGCAGGCCCAAGCTCAGCGCACTATCGACATAGATGTGAAGTTTGAAGCAAAGGATGCCGCCACCCAGGCCAGGATCTCGTCGGTTGAGAAAGTGACCTCTGATGCAGACTCCGCGCTCTCTCAGCGTATCGAGAACGTCACCGCTGAGTTCAAGGCGGCGGATACTGCTTTGGCCGTATCGCTCGCCGAGTCAAGCAAGGCCTTAGCCGATGCCGACCAAGCGCTTGGTGAGCGGATCAGCACCATTGATGTGAAGGTCGGAGAGAACACCGCCAGCATTACCGAACTGCAGCGTGTGGTGGTCAGCAATGAAGAGTCGCTCAGCCAACGCCAGGACAAGATGGGGTCGGAGATAGGTATCGGTGCCGTCAGCCAGGTTGAAGGTGCGCTTGCCGGTGATGAGCGTGACCGAGAGAACCGGAAAGCTCGCGGTGTCATTCTCCAGCAGCAAAGCACGCTTGCGAACCAACAGGAGGCGCAGGCCAGGACCGTTGAGCAACTGACAGCTGAGTTTGATGCAGAGAATGCAGAGATCAGGGCTCAGATCACCAATGAGCAAATGGCCCGATCCACGGCTGATGAGGCCTTGGCGCAGAAAGCATCTGTCCTTGAGGCGCAAATTGAGGGGGTGGATCAGTCCCTCTCCGCTAGTATTGCCGAGGTGGCCAGGGTCAGCGCAGATGCCACACAAGCCCTTGGCAGCCAGATAAATACTGTGTCTGCCGTCGCTGGCAGCAAGAATAAAACGTTCTTCCAAGCAACGGCCCCTGGATCTGGGATGGGTACTGGCGACCTGTGGTTCGATGCCGCCAACAACAATAGGCCGTACCGTTACAGCGGGACTGCGTGGGTGGCAACTGATGACCCGCGCATTGCCGCGAATGCTGCCACTGTTCAGACTCAGAGCAAGGCCATTGCTGACTTGCAGAACGGTGCTGAGGCAATGTGGACTGCCAAGGCTCAAGCAGGTGACATCAAGGCCGGCATCGGCCTGGTAGCCAAGAGTGATGGCACCAGCCAGGTGATGGTATCTGCCAGCCAGTTCTTTGTATTCAACCCAAACAGCCCAAACTCCACCGCCCCGCTCTTTGCCATCGACAATGGCCAGACGGTGATCGCTGAGGCGATTATCCGCAAGGCCACCATCCAGATCATCCAGTCAGAGAAGATCACCGCCGACTACATCAAGGCCGGGGTGAGCATCACAACCCCGTTGATTAACGGTGGCCAGATCGATATGGGCAACGCCTTCATGGCTGGCGGTGCAGCTGGTTTTGGCAAGGGTGGCCCTTATGGTGGCTGGGGCTGGGGGTGGCACTCCATCATTTACAGCGATGGGAGCATCTACACCAACAAGCTCAATGCCGAGGGTGGCTATGTTCGCAATATGACGATCGGCAACTGCACTATTGAGCAGGACTGTGTGGTTAAGGGTACGGTTTATGCGGATAGGATTGTTGGTGATGTGGCTGCAATCAAATCACTCTACATGGCTCCACCAAGCTCACCATTTAGCTTGTTCTTTAACGTTCCCCCTGCAAATTTTGATAGAGGCGTCATCGTAACTGGAATAAACATCAAGGCAGCTGGTTACTACTATGGTGGCGGAGGGCAGCCGTCAGAGGGGACCAGTACTTGTACGGCTGTTTTTTACATGAACGGGGTGGAGTTCGGTAGAGAGTCCGTGTCGGCTACTGGTAGCTCAAGGAAGGACTCGGCAACGGCCAGCGCAACAGTTACGCTACCTGCAGGGGTTTATGGGCAATTTCAAGTATCAATACTTGGTGACGTGTCTGTCTCCCTTGTGGGAGCCGTAGCCATGGTATTCAAGCATGGCAGTGCAACCTTTGGCTAACTTTGCTACCCCACTTCACCGCATAGCCAGCGACACTGGTAATCCCAGGCTATCCGCCGAACTGCAAGACGCCATCCGTAACCGGGTGGCGTTTTTGTTTGTGCGTGGCGATGACGGTTTTGTCTTGAAGCCGGTTAGCGAGCAGGGCGCTACCGGTGTGCTGGTATGGGTTGGTTGGGGCGATGGTGGGGCGCCAGAGCGCCACTTGCCGGAAGTGAAGCGGCTGGCCCGCATGATAGGCGCCCGCTGGCTGCGCTTCCACTCATCCCGCAATGGGTGGCTAAGGGTGGCGCCGAGAATGGGGTGGGTGCGTCAGTCTGATGATGCTGACGGGCTCTATGTGTTTCAAATCAACTTGTGAGGTGAGCGATGGGCAAGGGTGGCTCTAACGAAATTCAGGAGACGGAAGCCCAGAGGGCGGCTGCAGATGTGGCCATGGAGCAGTGGCAGCTCTATAAAAACGACCTGCAGCAGTATGAGGACATCTTCATGGACAAGGTGGATGACCTCAACAACGAGAGCGAGTACGGCAAGCTGGCTGGCACGGCCGCGCTGGGTACCGCTCAATCCTTTGGCGAGGCACGTGCCGGGCTGGCTGACTCTATGGCGGCTGACGGCGTGGATCCGACCAGTGGCAAGTATCAGGCTGCCATGTCCAATCTGGAGACAGATCAGGCATTGAGTCAGACAGACACCACCAACCGCGCCCAGTCCAGCCAGCAGGATAAATATGTGGCTGGCCTCAAGGATGTGGTGAGCATTGGCGCAGGCCAGAAGGCTGAATCGCTGGCCGCCATGGGGGATGTGGCCAATACCAGCCTGCGCAAGGCCACCAGTGACGCCCAGAGTTCATTCCAGAGTCAGCAGGCAACTGCTGGTCTGGTTGGTACGCTGGCTGGAGCTGGCACGGCATATGGACTCAAGGAGCTGAAAGCGCCTGCAACAACCGCAACCGTGAGCAAGAAGATCAGCCCGACAGCCAGCGTGCTGCAAGGCAAGGGCTATTAAGGGGTAAACGATGGGATACGCCGCAGATACATTTGCACAGATCACCAGAGAGAGTTATCAGGACTGGAAAAATCGCTTCTACCCGAAGCAGAAGGAGCTGATGGAGCTGGCCACCAACGGCAAGCTACTGCAGGAGCAGCTCGGCCGGGTGGATGAGAACAACGCCAACGCCTTGCGTTCGGCCCAGCAGGCCACGGCAAACCGCAATGCCCGCATGGGGGTGAGCAGTAGCGCCAACGACAACAGCCAGGGATTGCGGGCTGCCCTGATGACAGCAGGCACTGAAAATGGCCTTCGCGAGCAGGAGCAGGCGCGCCAGATGGGGATCTTGACCGGCGCTGATGCCGGGCTGCGTGAGGCAATCAAAACCGGTGGAGGTATGTGATGGGGTACGGACTGCTTGATATTGGCGCCCAGACGCGCCAGCAGGGTATGGCAGGGTTGCGTGATGCGGCCAATCGGGAACAGGAAGTGGAAATGGCCAACCAGAGCCTTAAGACGGCCAAGAAGCAGCAGACGATGAGTGCGATCGGCGCTGGCGCAGGAGTTGGGACAATGGTGATGCCTGGGCTTGGGACTGCTATTGGTGCTGGCATTGGCTTTCTGGCGGACAGCCTGTTTTAAAGGGGATTGAGATGAGCGTATCAGGATTGGCAGAAGGTTTTCTGGCTGGCTTCAACACCATGGATCGCTATCAGCGCGGCCAGAAAGAGGATGAGCGACAAGAGCGAGAGCTCGGGTTGCGCGACACTATGGTCAAGCAGGGAATAGAGGATTCAAATCGCAACTACTCTCTCCGGCAGGCTGAGTTTGACAACGCGGTTGAACAACAAAAAACAGCTAAAGATCAGTGGGGGCAGGAGTTTGATCTCAAACAGAAAGAGGTGGATAGCCTGCGTTCTTACCGAGATGCCAACTTGGGGTTTGCTCAGGCTGCTGAGGGGAGAGCCAAACAAGAGCATGAGTGGCAGGTAAAGTACCGGGAGAAGCAGGCGTACCAGCAGGAGAACCTGCCCATCATCAAGTCAGGTTGGCAAGCCGTTGCAGATGGCAAAGACCCGGGCCAGCAGTTCTGGAGCGTGGTGCGTGATCCGCGCGCTGGCTCATTCAACCCTGAGCGTTACCTGCAGCAAGACTATGCCGAGGCAGGTAAGACCTTTGTCACCCATGCTGGCAACCTGATGCGCCAGGCTCAGGAAGGCAAGCTAGACCCAGCCACGCCGGAAGGGCATGCCGCCGTCAACAACCCGCAGTTTATCAAAGCGGCCGGTACCATTTACCAGGACGAGATCGGCAAAGGGGTTGGCGACATCGACCCGGATAGTGGAAAGACCATCACCGGCAAGCAACTGAGCAACATAATGATCACCCCTGACGGTCGCGGTGTGGTGCTTGGAGTGGAGGTCACCTACGACGACGGCAGCAAGGCGGTGCGCCCGGTAACCGACAACCGGACCTCTGCGCCTGACGACCACCCCAAGGTGATCCCCATCAATGACTTCCTGAAACCGGCTTATCAGCGGGCAGCGCTGGCCAAGCACATGATCGGCAACGCCGACCAGCTGCGCACCTCGCTCGGACTGACGGCTGGCCCAGATCAGGCAGGCTACAAGAAGGCGGTTGCTGACCTTGAGAAGCAGCACGGCCAGAACCGCGCCAGGATCTCCTCCAGCAATGCAGAGGATAAAGACCTGCAGCTCGACGCGCTGGATGCCCAGCTTGAACAGAGTAAGGCGGCACTGGCTGATACCTACGGCCTGACCACCAAAACGGATGAGCCAAAGCAGGAGGCGCCACTCAAGGTGTGGACCGGGGGCGATCCCGAGCGCCTGCAGTTTATCAAGGAGGCCAACCAGCACGGCAAGCTGAGCAGCCTGATGGATAACCCGGCACGGATGAACACGGCGTTCGAGCTGTGGCGCCAGCAGGCGGCCAAGCAGAAGAAAGAGGAGCAAGCCACCGTGACAGCCAGCAGGCTGCGTGATGCGGAGGCTGGCGCATATCAGGCCATCAGTCTGGCGCAAGCGCGCCGCTAGTTGCCTTTCCAACCCCCCAGCGTTAGCATCTCTCCATAGTCGGCCAGTCTGCTTATTGGCCAGCACTCCCCATATCAAGCCCTGATCGGTTCGCCGGTCGGGGCTTTTCTTTTGCACAAAAAGCCGAGGACACCATGGACAAGCCTGGACTGCGCGACGCCTTGCCACAACCGAAACTATCCGACACCCGCACAGACCCGTTCTGGAGCAATCTCGATAGCAGCCTGTCAGCGGCTGCCGCCCCGTCTGCCGCCCAAACCCCACAGCGCGATCTCAATGTTGGCCTGGGTGATGTGGCACGCGGCGTGGGCGCTGGCGCACTAGATCTGGTTGGCGGGATTGGTGAGTTGGCCAGGCAGGCAAGCCAGTTTGGCAAGGAGAACGCTGGCAAGCAGGGAGGCGATTACCTGGAGCAGGCTCGCGCCAATATGGCCAGCAAGCTGAGCCCGGTGCTTGATGTGGTGGCTGGCGCTGGCGACTTGGCAAAGTCAGGCGCCGAGTCTCTGACCGATGGGATGAGCGGCGATGCCAAAGAGGCGATCGGCCGCAGCCTGATTGATGAGACGCCAGAGGGGCGCCTCACCATGGGGGATGGCGCCGGGGATCTCGACGTATGGGCCATGAAGATGGCGCAGGGCGTGGGCTCCATGGTGCCGACCCTGCTGGCTGGCGGTGTGACCGGTGCCGCCGCCAAGGCCAGTATCGGGCGCGCCGTCACCACCTCCATGCTCAAGCGGGGGGCTACTCAGGAGGTGGCCGAGGCTGTCGCCGCCAAGACGGTGGCCAAGCTGGCGACCGGTGCAGCCGCCACCACTGGCGCGACCGGTTCGGTGGGTAGCGCGGGGGTGAATACTCGCGAGTCAGTGCTGGGCATGAGCTTTGATGAGCTGTCCCGGAGCGATACCTTCCGCCAGGCATTCACCCGCATCGACCAGGATCAGCAGACCGCCCATCTCTCTGATGAGGAAAAGCTGGGGCTGGCCCGTGAGGAAACGGCCAACTTGGCCAGCCGAGCCACTATGAGCGACGCCAAGGTGTGGGGAGCCGCCGCCATGGGCTCCATGATGGGCGACGCCATGCTGTTCAAGATGCTGGCTGGCAAGGCGGCCACCGGTGGCGTGCTGAAAGGCGCAGCCAAAGGGGCCATGGGGGAGGGTGTGGGTGAAACGCTGGAGGAGGGGATCCAGCAGTACGCCGTCAACGAATCCCTCAACGAGGTGGCCGCCGCCGATATCGACCCGATGAAGGGGGTCATGTCGAGCGCGATCGAGGGCGGCTTGATAGGGATGGGGACAGGTGGTGCGGTAGGTGCTGTCGGTGGGGCGCGAGGTAGTAAGCATGCCGGCCCAGAGGAGGACGTAGGAACCGATCCGGTTTCAGAACCTTCCGCGACGGTAACGGAGGAAGCAGCAGGCCCCGCAGGGGATCCGGTCTCTGCATTCGGTCCACAGGAGGGTGGCGAGCAGGCGCCCTCCGCCACACAGGCTGAGGGAGATCTGAACCCGCTCGGTCCCAGTGGGAGCCAGTTTGACGAGCTGCGTGATGTTCCCGCCTATCTGCGTCAAGACGATACCGCTGATCGCTACAAGGGGATGGCGGCTGATAGCGAGGTGCAGCGCGCCTTGGCGGGTGAGTTCGGCCAGACCGTGCAGGATCTGGTGGCCACCCAGATGCAGGCGGGTGATCAGGGCAAGAGCCTCTATGAGCGAGCTCAGGCCGGTGAGCTAGGGGTTGACCCTTTCGCTGGCAATAAGAGCGCCCAGCAAGTGGCTATGGAGAACCAGCGCCTGGCGCTGCCGCTCAAGGATGTTATCTTTGCCGGTGATGCCAATGCCAAGCCCAAGGGAAAGGCGGTTGCGGCACCGGGTGATCATGATGATCGTCAGGCCGGCACCGGTCCGCAGTATCGAGGAAATAAGCGCACCCACTGGCAGAGTGGGCAGGAGGGGGATCTGCTTCCGCCAGAGGCGGCCACCGCCAACCCTGCCGGCGAGCTGCCGGGCGCGGTGATTGAGGGTGAGGCTAGCGAGGTGGGTAACGAGTTGCCGCACCGCAATGTGGTCTATGGCAATGACTTGCGCGCCGAGCAGCAACGGGCCGCCGATCTGGCCCGCCGTGAGCGCGAGCTGAACAACCAGCCCCTGAAGATCGGTCAGTCAGAGACCCTCTTTGCCGGGGGCACGCCGGGCGCGGACCCGCGCAATAGCGCCTATACCCCGCCCAAGCTGTCACGGGATCAGGTCGATACCCGCATGGGCGAGCAGTCCACCCGCGATCCGCGCAGCCCGGTGGCGCAGTCCATCGAGCAGGCAGGCAGTGCCACCGATTCGGTATTTGGCCCGCTCCAGACACTCCGAATCACCCGCAAAGGCAAGCCGTTCGCAACCGAGAAAGAGGCGGCCATGGCCAGCCGCAAGGGCCAGGAGATGCCGGTGCCGCTCAATGGAGGTGGCTTTGGGGTAGCGGCTATCGGTGAGGTGCAACAGGCCCAAGCGCAGCAGGGCGCAGTCAAGCAACCGTCAAGCAATTCGGCCCAGCAGGATCGCCAAGACGGAAAGACTGAGATCGCGCAAAATGGCATGGTGATCGTTCATGGTTCCGGCAATCCAGGCATGAGCGAGCAGGATATTCAGATTGTCCGCGCAAGTGGTCAGAAGCAGGGCAAAAAGGGCCGTGTCTATGGTGGCTTCTATGGCACCAGCGAGCAGGACGCGCACCAAGCGCAAGCCTACGCCGATATGATGGGCGGCACGCCCACCCTGTACGATGTCAAGATTAAGCCTGGCACCAAGGTGTTGCACAAGCAGGGGGATATTACCCGCCTTTCTGAAAGCTACATCAACGAGTTGGTGAGTCAGGGATATGGTGTGGTCACCGGCACCGACCCGCGCGGCCAGACAGAGCATGTAGTTATCGACAAAAGCGCCGTAGCAAGCATGGCCCCGCGCGGCGCGCAAGCAACCCCGTCCCAAGTCAACGACACGAATGTCGCTGACATAAGGCAACCATCTGATCAGCCAGCCAAAAACGTAAGCGCTGACACAGTTCCGGCACCGTCTGCCACAGCGGGCGAGGCCAGCCAATTAGTACCAGCTATCGATACCGGATACCGCGAGGTGATCCCCGGCAACCAACCCCAAGTAGAGGTGAGCAATGAGCCAGTTACCCCGATACCTGCAATCAGCAGTGAGCGATCAGGTGATCAGCCTGGCGCAGGCGAACCGGCTGCAGCAGGCGCTGGACCAGCCGTTGCCGGACTCACCGACCGAGCTGGATCCGGAGATCGGGCAGATCTCGCTGCGCCTGCACCTGTACCTGACGGACAGCAGCAAAATGACCCAACACTGACAGCCCCGGCCACAGATGCCGGGGCTGCTGTTTCTGGCCGTATTGGCGAGGAAGAGCTGCGAGATCGCGACCTGCTAAAAGAGCATGGCGGGCACTGGAAGTATCGTTCTGCAGTAGGCGCAGGCTGGTTTACTGCCAACACCAAGGAGGCCGCCATTGAGCGTGCCGAGGAGGCATACCGCAAGGCAGTATCCAAAGGCGAGCCAGTGCCCACCAGGGATGAGCGGTTCGCACAGGCAGACGCAGAGCTGTTTAGTGAAATGGATCGCCGCTACGGAAAGATGTCAACTCCCGAGCTTGAAGCAGAGTACCAGCGACTTGGTGGCGAGGTTGGCGATTTGCAAAAATCAGGCTCTGGCGAGTTCAACGGCAATGGCGGCCGCCGCACTGGGGCTGCTGTATCCAATGAAGGTGCTCGCCAGGTTGGTGAGGAACGCTTGCGCCTTGGCGTTTATATGAAGATGCGCCGCGACCGCGATACCGCGGGGTCGGGAGCCAAGTCGCAGCAGATCGAGCCAGCCAACGACTGGCGCGGCGCCAAGAGCGCAACGGATTACCACGCCGCGAAGCGTCGCCTGTTCTCTGGCGAGATGGAGTTTTCTGAATTTCAAGCGATGAGCCGTTCCGCTCTGGATAACGCCCCCTCCCTGCGGGCTGAGCTGGAAAAGAAAACCAAGCAGGATTTGCTTGATCAGATGAGCCGCTTCAATGCTGCCCGCTACAAAAATGACAAAAAGGCCGTCGTGGTCGAGGCCGCATACAACCAGCTGATCGGTGATCTGCGCTGGGCTGCCAATGGTGATGGCAATACCATCAGCGAGACCTATGCCATCGGCGGCGCCAGACAGAGTATCGAAGAGCGAGTAGCCAAGGCGCTGGATGGCCTCACCCCTGAGCGGTATCAGCTGTTTCGTGACAAGCAGTTGTCCGACGTTGCCGAGATGCAGCGGCGCCGGGAAGAGCTCAAGCGATCTCTAACCGACCCGCAAACCTTGGATGACTTTAAGGCGTTCATAGAGCGGCGAGGGATTGACAAGCTGACACAGGAGCAGCGTGTCCGCTATGAGGATATGGTTGCTGCTCGCAACCTAGATCGCAGGGAGCAGGAGCGCAGCGCCAAGGGAAATGAGACTGCCCCCTCTGCCACTTCCAGCGACATCATCAAGACCAAGCACACCAAGACTGGCGATGATCTGTTTGTTGTGCAGATGGGGGATCGGGTTGAGCGAGATGCTTACAATCGCATCAATGCTCACGCCAAGACACTTGGCGGCTGGTATTCGTCATTCCGCGGCAAGGGTGCCGTGCCAGGCTTCCAGTTCAAGAGCGAAGAGAAAGCGACCGAGTTCCGTGCCTGGCTGGGTGGTGAGGTTGGCGGGGCTAGCCCAGAGGTTGCACCTGATCAGTCTACTGATAGCGAGGCTCAGCCGGCTGGCAAGTCCAAGCAGGTGGAGGCTCTGCGCAATCGCGCTGCGTCAGCGAGAGCCAAAGCGGAGGCGGTGTTTAATGCCGCTCGCAAGGAGAATACCGCACGCCGCGCAAGCATGGCGGCCAACGCTAGAACCAACGCCGAGCGAGACCTGCGTTTTGCTGGCTTGCTTGAGGCTATCGCCACCGGCATCGAGAACGGGGAGATCACCTACCTGCGCAACCTTGCCAACGGCGCGCAACTTGAAGAGTTGCAGTCGGCGCTCAATCGTGGGCTGTGGTCGCTGCCAGCCACCAAGATTGATGCGCTTGTGAGCGATGGGGTGATCAATCGCGATGACAGCAGCCGTTATTCCTGGAGCGACAAGGCAACCCCTGAGCAGATGGTGGAGGGGGTATCCATGCCCGGCATGGATTACCACACCGATCGGCTTCGTGAGGTGGCCATAAAGATGCAGGGCTCGAGCGGCTTTAAGCAGGCTGGCGCCAAGGTAATGAGTCTGGTTAAGGCTGCGGCAAACAGGGATAACAAGACCACAACCCTGAGCGATCCGGAGCTGATTGCCAAGCTCAAGGCGTATGTCACTGGTAGTGATGACTACAGTACCAGCACCATCAAGGATCAGATCGCCGGGTATGGTCGCCTGGAGCGCATGGGCATTACCAATCACACCGAACTGCGCGCGGCATTGCGTGAGCTGGTCAGGCTGCAGCGCGGGCTGAATGAGACGGCACCGCAGCGGGATCCGGTGACAGAAAAAACCAACGCATTGAAGCGTCGGTTGCTGAACAACCGCAACGCCTTTATCGACTTCTTCCCCACTCCGGAAGAGTACGCAGCCGACCTGGTGGATCGCCTTGGTATTGAGCCTGGCATGGTGGTACTCGAGCCATCTGCCGGTCACGGCATGCTGGCAGAGGCCGCCCGGGATGCAGGGGCAACGGTGGAGGCCGTGGAGGTGGCTAGCGACCTGCGCGACATCCTGCAGGAAAAGGGGTTCTCTCTGGTCGGTAATGACTTTATGGAGACAACGCCATCCCAGCGCTATGACGCTGTGGTCATGAACCCGCCATTCTCCAATGACATGGATATTGACCATGTGCGCCATGCCTTTGGCCACCTCAAACCAGGCGGGCGGTTGGCTGCCATCGTATCCAGCATGGCTGGCCAGCGCAGCAACAAGAAAAACAAAGCGTTCCGCGAGTGGCTTGACGACCTTGGCGCCAGCGAGGAGATGATGCCGGAGGGGGCATTTAAGGATTCGCTCAACCCAACCAGCGTGCGCACCAAGATCATCACCATTGAAAAGCCGGTTGATGCGGTGAAAGGACCTGAGCTCAAGGCTGGCACTCGCGCCACCCTGCACACACCGAAGGGTAAGCCAGTGGAAGTGCAATATCGCCTGATGGAGTCTGGAGATCTGGTCGCATCGCATGAGTTTGACGGGACCGTAAACAGGCATTATCCGCAGGAGCTGCAGCCGAGAGACCGCAGCAAGAGCACATACCAGGTGCAGGTGCGGCAGATTGCCAACAACCCAGAGGGGCGGCGACTAGGAGCCAGCCCAGAAACAGATCGTGGCGCACCAATCGTGCGTGACGGCATTGTGGAAAGTGGCAACGGCCGCACAATAGGCTTGCAGCAGGCTTATCGCCAGGGCAGCGCTGACGCATATCGCGAGTGGCTTATGGAGCATGCAGAGGACTTTGGTATTAGTCCTGACGAGGTGGCCGCAATGAGTCAGCCGGTACTGGTGCGCGAGCGCCTTACCGAAATGAGCGAGGCTGAGCGCCGTGACTTTGTGGTTGACTCAAACACTGACGCAAAGATGGCAAATTCAGCCAGCGAGGACGCCAATGTCGATGCTGGAAAACTTGATGACAAGCTAATGGGCATGCTCAACATTCCAGAGGGTGGAGACTTGCTAGCCATGAGCAACGAGCCATTCCTTAACGCATTTGCCAGGGCGATCGGTGAAAACACACTCAACCAGTATAAGGATGATCGAGGTCGCTGGAATGATGCCTATCGACGCAGGGTATCTGCGGCAATCTTTGCGTATGGGTATGACAACGCATCATTACTAAAGGCTGCCACTGGGGATAGCGATCAGGTTGGTAAAAACCTGATTGGGGCGCTAATGAACAACGCCGGTAAAATGGCAGAGCTGAGAAGTGCAATGCCTGAGCATGCTGCCGATCTGTCAAACATCTTGGCCGAAGGCGTTACGGTGATGAGCGACGCAAGGCGCAATCACCAGGCAATATCTGAGATTATTAATCAAGGCGACATGGTTAGCGGTGGTATAAGCCGGGCGGGTGGCGCTATGGCTGAAATGCTGGCCGACGCCAGCAGGAGTGCCAAGCGCATGACTGAGACGATTGGAGCCATTCTTGATATGCTCAATCATGCGGCCAAGCATGCCGGTCAGCCAGATCTGCTAACCGGAAAGCCATCAGACCCTATTAGCGCAGAGGAGGCAATCAATGCCCAAGAAAGAGAGTACCGCACCAGAAAAGAGCGAGAGCAGTCAGCATTACGACCCAGCCAAGATTTTTTTGGGGTCTCGGGACCACGGAATGACCACGGAAAGAACACAGGCGTTTCTGGATCTGCTGGGGAAGGCCAAGCAAAAGGCGCAGGAAAACTAACCTCTGCAGTCGTAGAGGTTAGCGGGGCAAAGATTCGCATCCCAACCATCGACGAGGAGCAGCAGCGCCTCTACAACCAGGCAACTCATCGCGGCCATGGTGTGAACTTTGCCAGCGGCATCAGCACCGGCGTGGGGCGGATCCTCAATGACCTGAAGGATGCCGGCCTACTGGACACGGCAGAGCAGAGGGCGGCCGCCGAGGCTGAGGTGCAAGCCTGGGCCAATGAGGAGGCCATCAACGCCCGCAAGCTGATGCGCGACGGCATCAAAAACCCGAGCTGGGCGATCACCGGCCGTTCTGGTCGCAAGGCCCAGAGCAGCGCCGCCCAGGACGCCGAGAACCGCCGCCAAGCCGCCCACCACAAAGACCAGTCAGACCGCATCACGGCCCTGCGCGGAGAGCTGAAGAAGCTGCGCCCGAAGGAGGTGATCGGGAAAGAGTCGTTCAACTACGCATGGGGCAAGGCCAAAGGCATGATCGCCGACTATGCCAGCGCCCAGAGCAACGGGCAGCCCAATCTGCTGGCCAGTCTGCGCAAGAGCATGAATGCCGAGCTGGCCCGCTACCTGCAATCCATGGGCAAGATCGACGCACCCAACTTCATCAAGACCCTGAAGGAGCAGGATCAGCGCCTGAAGGCCGCCGGCCATGACGGCTTGGTGGCCATCGTGGGTGCGCGCTCCAACCCGGGCAAGATCATCTCCAACGCCATCGAGGGGCGGATCCGCTTCTCCAAGCAAGCCATGTCACAAGGGATGCGACCTGCTAAACACCTGACGCGCAAGGAAGCTGAGCTGGTAACCAAGGGGTGGTTCAAGCAGTACCGCGGCGCTTCCGGCATAGATGTGCAGATCCACGCAACCCAGGCTGAACTGGAGGAATCCCTCGGGCTGGATACCAAGGAGGGGCTGATCCGCCGCGCTGCATTCGACGACGATGCCGGCACTCTCCACGTGGCAGCAGATACCATCTCCGACCCCAAGCGGATGCGCGAGATCCTACGCCATGAGGTGCTGGCCCACTACGGCCTAGCCAACGTCCTGGGGGACGGGGAATACACCAAGCTGATGAGCCGCCTCATCCAGTCCCAGAAGGACCCCAGCATGAAGCCGGTGTGGGACTGGGTAAACACCCATTACGCCGACGAGGACATCGGCACCAAGGCCGAGGAGGTGATTGCCCACCTGGCCGAGCTGGAGCAGAGTGCATGGCGCCGCGGCTGGGATCAGGTGGTGGCGTGGGTTACCAAGGCGCTGCGCACTGTCGGCTTTGTGCCTGGTGGCATTACCGCAGCTGAAACCAGAGCGCTGATTGAGGGGCTGGGTAAGAAGATTAAGCGCGGCGGACCTGACAATGGTGGCCCGGATGGTGGTCATAAGTTCAGTCAGGAGTCTGAACAGCCAGCAAAGAAGGGCGGGATCAAGATGAGCCAAGCCAACACGGCCGCAGACAAGGCCATGGAAAAGCTCAATCTCGGCCCCGAGCCTGACATCATCGACAAAACCAAGGCCAATCTGGACAAGCTGCGCAAGGTTGATCGTGGTGTGGTTGAGTCATGGGTGGACCGCTTTATCAAGAAAGCCAACACCGAAGTGCTCGATGCGCTGGCCCCCATCAAGTACGCAGAGGATGCGGCAGGCATTACCGATGCAGCCGACTCAGGCTATGTTGCGGCGCGGATGGCGACCGGGGCGGCCTCCACCATGCAGGCGACCATGCTCTATGGTCTGCCGGAGTGGAAGGACGGGGTGATCCAGCGCAAGGCGGGCACCAGCGAGAAGGATGCGCTGCTGGGAATCTTTGCCGACCTGGGAGCTGACCTGCACAACTGGCTGGGCTGGATGGCCGGCCACCGGGCCGAGCTGTTGCTGGCCCAAGGGCG
Organism: Aeromonas sp. QDB11; assembly: GCF_027705265.1. Classification (NCBI taxonomy): domain Bacteria; kingdom Pseudomonadati; phylum Pseudomonadota; class Gammaproteobacteria; order Aeromonadales; family Aeromonadaceae; genus Aeromonas; species Aeromonas sp. QDB11. The sequence continues at coordinate 130,443 of NZ_JAPDBM010000002.1, forward strand.
TGAGAACCTGCTCGATGCCAATGACATTGCGGCGCTCAAGGGGCAAGGCAAGGGCAAGGAGGCCAAATTCCTTGATGCCAAAGCCCGCTGGAACCGCCTCAATGCCGCAACCCTGGACCTGGCACAAGAAGCTGGGCTCTTCACCAAAGAGGCGCGGGCCGAGTTTGAAAGCGAATGGTACATCCCGTTCTTCCGTGAATCAGATGACGGCGACGTGATCGCCCCCTTCAAGACGAAGGGCATTGCCAACCAGAACTCCGGCATCAAGAAGCTCAAGGGCGGGGAGGCCAACACCAACGACCTGCTCGAGAACATCTTCACCTCCACCTCCAAGCTGATCGACGCGTCCATGAAGAACATGGCGGCCCAGAAGACGGTTTGGAACCTGGCGGATACCGGCATCATCGAGGTCATTCCGAAGCCAAACAAGATGGATTACCAGGCCCTTGCCAATGGCAAAGACAGGATCATGGTCAAGCTGGAGGGGGAGGACTACATGATCCGGGTTGAGGATCCGGACCTCTATCGCGCTATGACCTTCTTCGACCGCCAGCCATTCGGCACCATGATCAACATGGCATCAAAGGCCAAGCGCCTGCTGACGGCCGGGGTGACCGCATCCCCTGAGTTTATGCTGCGCAACTTCCTGCGCGACTCACTCTCCAGTTGGGCGATCAGCAAAGACGGCTTCAAGCCGGTGATCGACTCCATCAAGGGGGTGAAAAAGACCCTGGCGATGGACGGCAGTACCATTGATGTGATGTTCAGCGGCGCCAGCTTCTTGGGTGGCTATGTAAACGGTAACGACCCGACCGCCATGGCCGACACCGTGCGCAAGTCACTGCGCCGTAAGGGGATGACTCCGGAGCAGATTGCCCGCTACGAAAAGAGCATTATCCGCAACGCCGCTCAGGCAAAGGGCGTGGTTGCCAATGTGTGGGAGAAGTACAACCGCTATGGCGAGGCTTTCGAGAATGCCAACCGCGAGGCGGTCTATGCCGCTGCCATCAAGGCGGGCAAGAGCCACGCACAGGCGGCGTTCGAGTCAAAAGACCTGATGGACTTCTCCATGATGGGGGCGGCCCGCTTTATTCAGGGGGCGTCCATGGTGTTGCCGTTCTTCAATGCTCGCCTGCAGGGTCTGGGCAAACTGAGCCGGGAACTGCGCGACAACCCCCGCGAAATCGCCAAGCGGGCTGGCATGATCACCGCCATGTCGCTCGGCCTGCTGGCCGCCAACTGGGACGATGAGCGATACGAAGAGCTGCCGGATTGGGACAAGGACGCCAACTGGCACTTCTTTGTTGGCGATCAGCACTTCCGGATCCCCAAGCCGTTCGAGATTGGTGTGATGTTCGGCACCATCCCGGAGCGCATGGTGCGCGCCATGGGCGACAAGGACACCGGCGCCCAGTTCGGCAAGGCGGTAGCGCGGGCGATCGGCGATACCTTTGCCCTCAACCCGACCCCACAGATCGTCAAGCCGATGGTGGAGGCAGCCTTCAACTATGACACCTTCCGTGGCGGCCCAATCGACAGCCCGCAGGATCTGGCTGTCAAGGCCGAGGCTCGCTACAACGAGCAGACCAGCCTGCTGATGCGCGAGCTTGGCGAGCTGTCTGGCTTCTCACCCAAGCAGCTTGAGCACTTGGTGATTGGCTATACCGGCACCATGGGCAGCTATGTCATGGCCGCCGCAGATGGCCTGATCCGGGCAGCCAGACCCGGCGAGTCGGCAAGCTGGCGGGCAGACGAAATTCCGCTAGTGAAAGCCGTGTACCGCGGCACCGGTCCGGCTAAGTCCACCCAGCACATGGAGGAGTTCTACCGGATGCTCAACGAGGTGAATCAGCTCAAGCGCACCGTTGACCAGTATCGCAGCGAGGGGTTGACCGACAAGGCGAACGAGCTACTGGATGAGCAAGGCGGGATCTTGAAGGCGCGCCGCAGCCTGAGCCGCACCCAGCAGCAGGTAAGGGTAGTGCGTAACAAGATTGAACTGATCCAACGTGACCGAACCATGAACGCAGAGGAGAAGCGCAAGCGCATTGATGAGCTACTATCCCGCCGCAACGACCTGGTGTATCAGGCGGTAAACAAGAACAGGGAGAATTGGGAGTAAGGGAGAATAGCGGCCCTGGCTGAGCCCATGCGAAGGGGGTAAGCTAGGGCCTTAATATGTGAGGACCCTGACCATGTGGATACTGTTTGCGTTGATAATGATGGTGGTGGCGCTCAAGGCGTTCAGCTTTGAGCCTGTAAATAATTCTGTGTAACTGCCCACGCCATTACAGGTGACCGTTCAGGCGATCACCGAACTCGATAATAA